>NZ_CEXQBZ010000116.1:0-61976 GCF_982712965.1 Neisseria flava
GAAAGGCCGTATGCTACCGCATACTGGCCTTTTTCTGTTAGGGAAAGTTGCACTTCAAATGCGAATCCGCCGACCTTTTTATCAAACATGAGTAAACCTACCGTTCACCCTTAAGAAATGATTCTCATCCTTTCCTATGTTAAGATAAACGCCTTTACAACCTCATACAAAGGAAAAGAATTATGAAAAAAATCATCCTTGCCGCGCTCGCAGCAGCAACCATCGGTACTGCCTCCGCCGCCACCTACAAAGTGGACGAACACCACGCCAACGCCCGTTTCGCCATCGACCACTTCAACACCAGCACCAACGTCGGCGGTTTTTACGGCCTGACCGGCTCCGTCGATTTCGACCAAGCCAAACGCACCGGCAAAATCGACATCACCATTCCTGTTGCCAACCTGCAAAGCGGTTCGCAACACTTTACCGACCACCTGAAATCTGCCGACATCTTCGATGCCGCCAAATATCCGAACATCCGCTTCGTTTCCACCAAGTTCAACTTCAACGGCAAAAAACTGCTCTCCGTTGACGGTAATCTGACCATGCACGGCAAAACCGCCCCCGTCAAACTCAAAGCCGAAAAATTCAACTGCTACCAAAGCCCGATGGCGAAAACCGAAGTCTGCGGCGGCGACTTCAGCACCACCATCGACCGCACCAAATGGGGCGTGAACTATCTGGTTGATGCAGGCATGACCAAAAACGTCCGCATCGACATCCAAATCGAAGCCGCCAAACAATAAGCCGCTGCGCAACACAAGAGGTCGTCTGAAAACGAAGTTTGCTGTATCCGTTTTCAGACGACCTTAAAATATTTCACAACGCCTTTTAGAGATTTCACATAAAATCCGCGATAATAACGTTTAATTTTCACACTACGAGAAACACTCAAATGAACAAAACCCTCAAACTCACTTTCGCCGCCCTTGTCCTTGCCACTGCCTTCAACGCCCAAGCCGAGACACGTGCTGTCATCGAAACCAATATGGGTAATATCAACCTGTCGCTCGACGAAACCAAAGCGCCGAAAACCGTCGCCAACTTCGTCAGCTACGCGCGCAAAGGCTTTTACGACAACACCGTTTTCCACCGCGTTATCGACGGCTTTATGATTCAAGGCGGCGGCTTTACCCCAGACCTTGCCCAAAAAGCCACAGATAAAGCTGTTATCAACGAAGCAGACAACGGCTTAAAAAACACCGTCGGCACCATCGCCATGGCGCGTACCGGCGATCCTAATTCCGCCACCAGCCAGTTCTTCATCAACACTGCCGACAATACATTCCTCAACTTCAAAAACAAAACCCCGCAAGGCTACGGCTACGCCGTCTTCGGCAAAGTAATCTCGGGCATGGATGTCGTACGCCAAATCAGCAAAACCCCGACTGAAACACGCGGCTTTCATCAAAACGTCCCAGTCAAACCCATTATTATCAAACGTATAACCGTCACCCAATAAATATCACGAATCCAAATAAAAGGTCGTCTGAAAAATCGAAATAACGGACTCCGATTTTCAGACGACCTTTTTTGTCTTAAATGGCTACGCCACAAAAATCAACTCAATGACTTACAACGATTTCAAGCGGTTCCAAAACGCCCTGACCTGACCGCTATACAAATCAGCAGACGTACAATACGCAACTTCCAAACCACATTGACCTTGCGTCCCATATTTTTTAATACATTGGTTCAACGCAGTTTGATGGACGCTTTTAAAACGCGGAGAAGTAATGGCAACCACATTTTCCGCCGTGAGACCGCCTTGCGCTTTCGGATAAGTAAGCGCGATACAGGTATTGTGAAGCGGAATAACTGACTTACACCCCGTCGCCTGCCCCTGCTGCACGCCCGAAAGTGTATCTTGTGCGCGGCAAAAAGCCTCCAATTCGGCATTTGCTTCCAGTTGCGAAGCATTTTCTTTAGTTGTTTTGAGCTGTACGGCACTGCCGCCATCTGCAGGATTCTGCCACATGACCAAGTAGCCATAAGTATCCGCCGCCCCCGCAGTACCTGCACATACGGCAAGAAGCAATGCAATAACTGTTTTTTTCATATTCATCCCTGATTACTTTATTTACATCGGCTGTTGTCATTATAAAACAAAAGAACGGCATGATATATGCCCCTTTCAGACAACCTTATCCTGCTCGGACGGACTAAAAGTCGTCTGAAAGCTGCTTACTCCTGCGTCTGCTTTCTGTGTTTCACACATTCTGCGGCATATTGCTCGCCCCAACGGTGCATCGCCTCGATGACGGGCATCAATGTCTGTCCGAACGCGGTCAGTGAATACTCCACCTTCGGCGGCACCTGCGGATACACTTCGCGATGGACAATACCGTCGTTCTCCAATTCTCGCAGCTGCAACGTCAGCATCCGCTGGGTAACGCCCGCCAACAGACGCTGCAACTCGTTAAATCGTCGGGTTTCTCCGTATAAATAATATAAAATCAATACCTTCCACTTGCCACCGATAATATCCAAAGTATTAACGACCGGACAGCAGGCGCCGTGTGTCAGTTCTGTTTCCGCCATTATCGATCTCCAAATGACAGTATAAAAATTGTGCGTACTTGTTAATAAGTTTGTACCCCATATAATACATGCAACAAAGTATGGCAACCACAACATTATTGATTTCATCACACAAAGGTCGTCTGAAAAGGTTTCAGACGACCCCACAAGAAGGAACCTCATCATGCGCAACGTCAAACAAATCTACCGTGCAAACAGCCAACACTGGGTCGGCGACGGATTCCTCGTCCAACCCCTGTTCTCCCACATGGGCGACGACCGCGGCACCAATCCCTTCCTGATGCTCGACTACGCCGCACCGCATGAGTTTACTCCCAACGAAACCCACAGCCCGCGCGGAGTCGGACAACACCCGCACAAAGGCTTTGAAACCGTTACCATCGCCTACCACGGCGAAGTGGCACACCGCGACTCCAGCGGCGGAGGCGGCATCATTTACGAAGGCGACGTGCAATGGATGACCGCAGGCTCGGGCATCATCCATGAAGAATTCCACTCCGAAAACTTCAGTAAAAAAGGCGGACTTTTTGAAATAGTCCAACTTTGGGTCAACCTGCCCGCCAAAGACAAAAACACCCCGCCGCGCTATCAGCATCTTGCCAAAGCCGCCATTCCCGTCGTTGAACTCCCTGACGAGGCAGGCTATCTACGGCTGATTGCAGGCGAATTTGAGGACGTAAAAGGCGCAGCCGACACTTTCACCGAAATGAACGTTTGGGACATCGTTCTCAATGCCGGTAAAAAAGCTGTATTGGACATACCCGAAACCCACAACTTGTCTATGGTCGTCCTGCGGGGCAACGTTACCCTAAACGGCAAAGAGCAGGCGGGCGCGGGACAATTGGTCGGCTTTGAACAAAACGGCGGCAACGTGCATATAGAAGCCGGCAGCGAAGAAGTCAAAATCCTTTTGCTGTCAGGCGTCCCGATTGACGAACCCGTCGTCGGCTATGGTCCGTTTGTGATGAATACCACCGAAGAAATCCGCCAAGCCATCAGCGATTTCAAAAGCGGCAAATTCGGCGGTATAGATTAAACAGTTCAAAGAAATCTTAGTCATGGGCAGCCTACCTGCCTTCCAGCTTAATTATATTTTTATTTGAGGTTGTCTTAATTGCTTGGAACAACCTCTTTTTTATCTATGAAACATAAAATATAGCTCGACTAAAATGATGCAAAACATGACATAAAAGCCTTATTAATATTTAATTACTTACATTAGTAAATGTATATAACTAGACATACAAACACCTAATACTTATTCAAATATTACCTTATTTAAACAATGGGTTACATATTAAAAATATTAGCATTACCGTTTGTTGGTATTCATGCCATATTGATTTTTAAACTTCCCAAACACTCATAAAATAGTTTGCTAAACTCATAATATTGATATAAAATGAAAAAAAATTAACCCAAACTAACCTTCTCTAAAGACAAGTGGATTTGTTATGTTGAAAAAAACTGTTTTGATGTCCCTCGTGTTATCTGCACTGGTCGGCTGTTCTCCCACCTATGGCAATATGCGCTTCTTACCTTCACCTGAACAAGAAGCAACAATGCGAGCTGATTCCCAAAGAGTTCAGCGCGATGAACGAGTAGAGCGTGCCGAACGCCGTCGCGAACGCCGCGAGGAAATGATGGATGAAGCAGATGCCATCAAACGTGCTTACGGTAATCAAAAAATTTATATCCTCCACTAAATTTACAATACACCCGCTTAATTTTTTTACTAGGTAAAAATCATGAAAAAAACAATTGCTGCCCTGCTTCTTTCTTCTCTGGTAGTAACAGGTTGCGCTACTCAAGGAAGCTCCGTAGGTGACTTGGCTATCGGTGACGATTCCGCAGCCATCAAAGCAGGCCGTAACCGCGCCTCTGCCCAACTCTCCCGTGCGGAACTGGAACAACACCGTCGCCAACGTGCAAACGTTTCTGAAGAGCTGGCATTGGAACGTGAAAAACGCGCCAACAAACGAGACCAAATCAACGGCGCGATGGGTACTGCTGCCGGTGCGGTCGGTCTGATCGGCGGTATCGCAGGTACTGCCGCTTTGATCAAAGCTTGGTTCTAATTTAGCAGGTATTCGTAAAAACGACCGGTACGGCGTATCGGTCGTTTTTCTTATTCTCGGCTTCAAACTCGTTCATCCTGAATAAAGTCATAAACAAAACCCAAAAGGTCGTCTGAAAACTGGTTTTAGGTTTTCAGACGACCTTTATCTATTGAATACCATCAAGCCGCTTTGCGGTGGTAATGCCGTAGTGCGTGTTCTTTGCGACGACCACTACTGAATGCAGATACGCGTTTCAGATAACCAATAACGCGGGTGCCGTAGTCGATGTCGTGACTACCGCAGGCGGAACAGGCGTGCAGGGTGCGTTTGTCGATGTGGCCGCATTCGTTGCAGATGGTGATGCGCACGTTCACGCAGAAGTAGTTGCAGCCGGTTTGTGCGGCGATGTCCAAGAGCGAGCGGTAGCCGGATTCGGGCAGTGCTTCGTCGAGGTTCAGGTGCAGTGCGGAGCCGCCATCAAGCCAGTCCACCAGTTCTTTACCGTGCAGTAGGAATTTGTCGAGCGCGTTGATTTCTTCGTCTTCGACGACGTAGAAATAGGAGTTGTAACATTCGCGGCTGACTTTGTAGCCGTCGGCTTTGTCCCATTTGGCGTTTTTCACGCCGAGGTTTTCGGCGGGGACAAACTCGGTGTTGAACTTCACGCCGTAGTGTTTGCTGGCAGCTTGGTTGGCTTCAAATATTGTTTTCAGACGACCTTGGACGAAGTGGATGTAATCGTCGTTGTAGCCGACCTTGATGCCTTGCGATTCGGCGGCTTCCGCCATGCCGTTGATGCCGATGGTGAGGAACTGTTTGTCCAGCGTGATGAAACCTGCATCGTAAACGGGCAACATGCCGGCGGCTTGGTACTCTTCCATCAGTTTGCGGTAGGCGTATTGGTATTTGTGGATTTTGGCGACTTCGGCAGCAAGGTCGCGCCCGTCTTGTTCCAGCCGGTTCATGTTGATGGTGATGACGTTGATGGAACCGGTCGCCACGCCGCCCGCCCCGAGTGTGTAGCTGAAGGTGCGGTCTTCGATGGCGTTGCGCAGGCGGCAGCAGGAAGCCAACGAGTCGGGGTTGTCGGAAAGATAGACGAAGAAGGAATTGCCTTCCGCCAACTCTTTCGCCATTTCGTCGGCGAACACGGTGTCTTTGCATTTGCCGCCGTCGGTCAGCATCGCAGCGGTCACGACGGGGAAGGTCAAAACGGCTTTAGTGCGCTCCTGATTGAACCATTTGAGGAAGAAGTTTTGCAGCTTCGCCACGCTCGCCCACACCGGTTTGCTGAAATCGGGGAAAACGAAATCGCCGAACATCGCGTCGAAATAGTATTGATCGTAAACGGAAATATTCCAGAATACGCTCTGATAACCGCGCGCGGCAGCGGGCTGGTTGATGCTGTACACCACCTGCTGCATATGGTTGGCGATTTCTTTGCCGTGGGTTTCCAAATAATCGTCGCCGTAGTCTTTGCGGGCGAAGTAGTCGAAATAGGTCAGAAATTCCACCGTTGCCACCGCGCCGGCAAACTGCGCGCTGATGGCAAACACAAGATTGATAAACGAGCCGCAAAACGAAGCCAGATGTTGCGGTGCCTTAGATTCGCCGCCAAGTTTGCTTAAGCCGTCGAGCAGGAAAGGATACAGCGTAACCGACACACAATAAGGCTTGAGGCTGGTTTCGTCGTGCACATAAATCTCATGTGCCTCAATCTGGCGGATGTATTCATCGGCGACGGATTGGTCGAAAATTTCGGCGATTTTGCGCGACACTTGGGCGCGGTTAATCTGCACGAAAAAGTCTTTCATGATTTCCGCTTCCATCGTGGCGATGTTTTTCTGGGTAACGTTGGCATTGGCGTCCATTTTCGAGCCGTCCGCCGCGTTTTGCGCGCTGATGTAGTCATGCATGAATTGCAGTTTGCCGTTTAACTGTTCGGGATGCAGCCGAATCATGTTAAGTCCTCCTGTGTGGGTTGGATAAAAAGCCTCAGGCCGTCTGAAAAGCGGCCGCCTGCGGCTGAGTCGTAATCGGGATGATTTTGGGCCCGGGTTTGTCTTTGATAAACAAGCGGTTCAATACCTCGCCCGTGCGCAAATCGATAAACTTCTGATTGGTTGTCGGGCTGTCCAAGCCACCCAACTCCATCTGCCAGCGGCCGGTTTTCAGATACGTCAGATAAGGCAGGATGCCGTCTGAAACCGCTTCCAGCTCCTCACGCTCCAGACCGGTGTACAAACAGGCTTTCAAACCCGCCTGCGTCACGATGCCCAACATTTTCTGCAAGGCTTCCGGCTGCCATTCCCCGCCCATAAACAACACACAGCTAATCAGCCCGCGATAGCGTTTCAGACGACCTCTCAAATAATCCTCGGTCAATTCCGTGCCGATACCCTCTTTCCACGCATCGGCGCTATGGCAGCCTTTGCAGCGCAGCGGGCAGCCGGAAAACAAAAACGCCAGCGACACTTCGCCCGGCACTTCCTGCCATACGATTTGCTCGATTGTGAATTTCAACGTTTTCATGATTTATCACACAAACACAACATATGGTGTGAATTAAATCACAAAGACACAATATATGGTATTTTTATTTAACAATACAACAAACAGTGGTAATAGCTTTTTATAATTAGCTATATTGATTTTTCAAATTAAAAGCAGTGTGAATAAAGAACTCGTATCCACAACCACGGTTTAAAATACAAATCAAAAGATAAGCAAACTCCGTTGTAGCAAAAACACTCAATAACCCTAAAATCAAAAATACAAAAAGTCGATTCCTTCGCAAAATTCCCTAACCTCTTCCGAAGATATTTAAGGGAGCTTTTCAAGAGCATCTGTTTCCAGCAAACCACACAAGCCATGATGAGATCTTTCATTATTGAACAAGAAAAATGATGTTCTCACTAAAATACCAAATAAAACAAAGTTGCTATTTAAATAATTTTAGATTTTTTCTTATGAATTCAATTAAGAAACACTATTTAATAACTGAATTTATTAAATAAACTTCATACTTTAATATGCCATAAATATACTTAATCACATGATTTTAAACAAAGAAATAGAATAACCATACTTGACACATTAGCAAAATGATTTAATATATCGTTTCTTTTAACCAAAATTCAAAAGAGAGACTCATGAAAACATCAGCTTTATTGGCAACTCTGCTAACCGCACTGTCTTTGTCCGCATGTGGCGGCAGCTCTTCTTCTGCTGTTTGCGACGAATACGAAAAAGCCTTTGCCGACATTACTAAAGGCGTTGATGCAGGCACAAAAGACCTGATGCAAAAATCATTTGAGCAAACTAAAGCAGCCTTGAAAGATATGCCTGCTGACCAAAGAGATGCTACCTGTAAAGCTGCTTTGGATGGATTGAAAGGTAATGCCCCTGCTGCTTCTCCGGAAGATAAAGCTGAAGAAGCAAAAGAAGCTGCCGAAGAAGCGAAAGACGCTGCTGAAGAAGCAAAAGATGAGGCTGCGGCAGCAAAAGAAGAGGCAGCCGAAGCTAAAGAACAAGCTAAATAATACGATGTATCTTATAGCAAAACGGATTCCGACTACTCGGAATCCGTTTTTTATTTATACCTTTCAATCTGCAACTTGCTTTCAGACGACCTTAAAGGTCGTCTGAAAATTTAAAACGGCAAACCGTCAATTAGATGGCGACATGCGTGGGTAGCGCACACACAATACCCGTCTGTTTTAAAGTTTATGCTGCCCGCAGTGGGTAGTTTTTTATTGCGCATTCACTCTCCAAAACTCATTACCGCCGTTTCTTTTGTGCCACCCCAATCTAACGGCAGCCATCCATCCCGCACATAACGGTGAAACGATGAAAACGCCCAATCGCGAACATTGCCGCACAATCCATGTTTGACGGGATTGAAATGGATGTAGTCCGCGCAACGTTGCAAATTCGTTTCGTCGCGCACGGTGTGTTCGTAAAAACGCCGTTGCCAAATACCGCGTTCGTGCCGCCGCTGTTTGCTGGCAGACAGGTTTTCGGCACGAGGGAAATGTGCGGAGAATTTGGTTTTAATCAGCCGCCAACGCAGAGAATAATCCGCATCGTCGGGCGGCAGCGTCCAAATGGCGTGAATGTGGTTCGGCAGTACGCATACGGCGACGGTTTCAAAGGGATATTGTTTTTGCACATCCATATAGGCCGCACGCAATAAGTCGATATGTTCGACAAGCAGGCGCGATTTTGGGTTGGCGAGTTTGACGGTGAAAAAGAATGCGCCGCCGACAATGAAGTTTCTGCGATAACGCGCCATAGGATTTTTGTTTGTGGTTTGGGTGTTGGAGAAGGAATGGTTTATTGTTTAAGGTGTTAACTTTGTTGAAGTTGATGTTTTCAGACGGCATTAGAGGTCGTCTGAAATCGCTAGCTTCAACGAAGTTAAAAGTTGAAACGGCAAACGGTCAATCAACCAACCGCGTGCGCACTGTAGCAGTAAGTCGGATACACTGCCTACTATTTACACCCTTCAGGGGATGTTGAACTAGTAGACTCAGATATGACTTGCGCTATTTTTTCAAATAATCTATCTAAACCATCTATTAAGGAAACATTATTTTTTAAAGAATTTATAGCATCATTCAGGTTTAACTTTCTATTAGCTTTGAATCTATGTTTTTGGCTAGCATATTTAGCATTATACTCAGTACATAAGGATGTAAATCTATTATTATCTATATCATATTTAACTAATTTTATAAAGTAATTAAGTAACCATTTCCCTTTGCATGAGATTAGCATATCTTCCCATTTTTTCTGTATTTTTTGTTCTGTATGAAATGTCTCTATTGCAACTTTTTCATGCTCTAAAAATTCTGTAATCAAAGGATTTTTTAAATAACATTCTAAACTATCTGGTTCAAATTTAATAATTCCTTTTTTTTCATATGAATCTTTTGGTAATATTGCATTTCTTATTGCTTCAACCACAATCAAAAAAATATCATTTACAATAGTATTTTTTATATTTTCAAAATACTTATCAATCCATTCATCATTAAGATATGATTTAGGCGCGTTTGTATAGCTATGTACTAAAAATTTGCAAGATTTTATATTAACAAAGTGGTTTTCTATTGAGTATCTATCGAGGGTAAATATTAATTCATTTGTAGGAATCTCATTTCTGTATTTTCTCATATCTAGATCAACTACCCCTAAAATATGTCTTTTTAATATATTGATTGAAAGATTACTATTTTTACATATAGTATCAATAGTGTGTATAACGTAGTAACAACCCCCAGTTCTAGATTTAACTTGTTTATTTTCAAAATATAATTCTTCTGCAATATAAATTTCTGAATCAATTCCTTTATCTTTAAACAGATCATCATAAATCGGGAAGTCATTTCTTCCTTCAACAATAATAGCTAATTTCCCTCCCATTATTGAGGTGTTAATTATTTCGTCAGGTTGTAATATAGGGCAGTATTCTTGATCAATCATTGTTTTACCTAATATATTATTCATCATTATCCAAATGTTTAATTGGAACAAGAGATTTAGTCATATCTTTTGAAATAAGTGGACTATGGGAAGCTACAATTATTTGAGTTTTCGGTGCAATTTCTTTTAATAGGGACAAAATCCTTCGTTGCCATGATACATTTAATGAAATTTCAGGTTCATCAATTATTAAAAAATCTCTTGAACGCCCAACTACATTAATTAATGCTAAGAATGTAAATATATGCTTTTCTCCGCTAGATAGAATATCTATGGGGTACCTAACTTGTTTTATATCGATGCAAATTTCTTCTGATGTAATAACTAATTTTTTATTATCAGATAAATGTTCATTAAAACCATCAATTGCTGAATTAATGGAAATTAATAACTGTTTTTCGTTTTCAAGTTCTTTAATCATATTGTGAATCAAAAAATCAAGAATATTATTTTTCTCATTTTGATCTGATATTAATCTCTGAATAATTTTCTTTTTTAATGGATTATCTGAAATATCTATCAATGCTTCCACGATTCTATCCTTATATTTTTTGATTAAATAATCAAAATTATCAGGTAGATTTTCACTATATTGTTTTGAATTGTCTTCTATTATTGTAGATAGAGTTTCAAATAAAGCATTTTGTATTCTTTTGGTTGTTTCACTTCTTGCTTCTCTATATCTATGAAGTAACAAATTTTCAATTTCGCTTAGGTCAATTTTAGGTAAATAAATATGATCATTATTAAAATCAATAATTGGATTACTTTTCATTCTATTTCGTTGTATATTTCTCTTTCTTAAAAAATTAGATAACTCTACTGAAAAATCACTTAAGTCAATTCTATTAAAAATAGTTCTGAACTCACGATTATTTATCATAAAATTTTTAATATCAAACTCTGAAATAGATATGTTCGAACTTGAATATGAAACTCCTCTATCAATTCCTAATGACAAAGATTTTGTTTTTTCAAGACCAGAAGATGTATATTCAGACCAATCATAATCATCGACAAAATTATTAAGCTGTAACATTTCATTTACACGTTTATCTTGTCTTTGACCTTTTTCTATAGTGTCAATCATTGATTCTAGAAAAATATCTTCCTTAACAAGATGTTGCCTGATGATGTTAATTTTTTCTGTATTACTCCTCTTTTTAATTTGAATTTTTTTTGTTTTTTTATTTTGGTCAGTGAAATAAATTGTAACATTACTTACGGAGTACTCTTTTAATATTTTACTATTTCTATTAAGAATAGCATTTAGAATTTTAAGAAAAGTAGTTTTCCCACTGCCATTACTTCCGTATATGATAGCCACATCATTCTCGGGGAAAGTTATAGAAATAGATTTATTACTAATATGAAATCCTGAAATTTCAATTTTATCTAAATGAATCATTTTTTACCTTTCAGAAAATAAAATGAGTTTACAATATGTTTATTAAATATTTTCCCGTATAACTCCCTTTCACCTTCGCCACATCCTCAGGACTACCACAAGCAATAATCCTTCCCCCGCCATCACCGCCTTCCGGCCCTAAGTCGACAATATAATCAGCCGTTTTTATAACGTCAAGATTATGCTCGATAATCACAATCGAGTTGCCTTTGCCTTTCAGACGGCTTATGACTTCCAGCAGCAGGGCGATGTCGGCGAAGTGCAGGCCGGTGGTGGGTTCGTCGAGGATGTAGAGCGTTCTGCCGGTGTCGCGTTTGGAGAGTTCCAAGGCGAGTTTGACGCGCTGGGCTTCGCCGCCGGAGAGGGTGGTGGCGGACTGGCCGAGACGGATGTAGCCGAGGCCTACGTCCATCAGGGTTTGCAGTTTGCGCGATACGGTGGGGACGGCGTCGAAAAATTCGCGGGCTTCTTCGACGGTCATGTCGAGGACTTGGCTGATGTTTTTGCCTTTGTATTGGATTTCGAGGGTTTCGCGGTTGTAGCGTTTGCCGTGGCAGACTTCGCAGGGGACGTACACGTCGGGCAGGAAGTGCATTTCGACTTTAATCACGCCGTCGCCTTGGCAGGCTTCGCAGCGCCCGCCTTTGACGTTGAAGGAGAATCTGCCGACGTTGTAGCCGCGTTCTCGCGAGAGGGGTACGCCGGCGAAGAGTTCGCGGATGGGGGTGAACAGGCCGGTGTAGGTGGCGGGGTTGGAGCGCGGGGTGCGGCCGATGGGGGATTGGTCGACGTTGATGACTTTGTCGAGGTGTTCGAGGCCGTGGATGTCGTCGTATGGGGCGGGTTCTTCTTGGGCGCGGTTGAGTTCGCGGGCGGTGATTTTGGCGAGGGTGTCGTTAATCAGGGTGGACTTGCCGCTGCCGGATACGCCTGTGATGCAGGTAATCAAACCGAGCGGCAGTTCAAGGGTTACGTTTTTGAGGTTGTTACCGCGCGCGCCTTTGAGGACGAGCATTCGGTCGGGATTGACGGGCGTGCGTTCAGACGGCACGGCAATGGATTTTTTGCCGCTGAGGTATTGTCCGGTAACGGATTTTTCGCATTGGGCGACGTTTTCGGGCGTGTCGGCAATCAGTACGTTGCCGCCGTGTTCGCCCGCGCCGGGGCCCATATCGACGACGAAATCGGCTTCGCGGATGGCGTCTTCGTCGTGTTCGACCACGATGACGCTGTTGCCCAAATCGCGCAGGCGTTTGAGGGTGGCGAGCAGGCGGTCGTTGTCGCGCTGGTGCAGGCCGATGGAGGGTTCGTCCAACACATACATTACGCCGGTCAGGCCGCTGCCGATTTGGCTGGCGAGGCGGATGCGCTGGGCTTCGCCGCCGGAGAGGGTTTCGGCGGAGCGGCTTAAATTCAGGTAATCCAGCCCGACGTTAATCAGGAAGCCGAGCCGCTCGGTGATTTCTTTGAGGATTTTTTCGGCGATTTGTTTTTTGTTGCCGTCCAAATCCAGTGTTTCAAAGAATTGGTGGGTTTTGGTGAGCGGCCAGGAGGAAACTTCGTGCAACGGCTCGCCGCTGACGTAAACGTAGCGCGCTTCTTTGCGCAAACGTGCGCCGCCGCAGCTCGGGCAGGCGCGGTGGTTTTGGTATTCACGCAGTTTTTCGCGCACGGTTTCGCTGTCGGTTTCGCGGTAGCGGCGTTCGAGATTGGGAATGATGCCTTCGAAGGCGTGGCTGCGGTTGAAGGTGGTGCCGCGTTCGGACAGGTAAGTGAAATCAATGACTTCTTTGCCCGAGCCGTGCAGGATGACTTTTTTGACTTTTTCAGGTAGCGTTTCCCAAGCAGCCTGCACATCGAAACCGTAATGCCGCGCCAGCGACTGAATCATTTGGAAATAGAACTGGTTGCGCTTGTCCCAGCCGTCAATTGCGCCCGTTGCCAACGACAATTCGGGATGCGCGACCACTTTTTCGGGGTCGAAGAAATTGGTGTTGCCCAAGCCGTCGCAAGTCGGGCAGGAACCCATCGGGTTGTTGAACGAAAAGAGGCGCGGCTCCAATTCGGGCAGGCTGTACGAACACACGGGGCAGGCAAAACGCGCGGAAAACCAATGTTCTTCGCCGCTGTCCATTTCCATTGCCAGCGCGCGCTCGTTGCCGTGGCGCAGCGCGGTTTCAAAACTTTCCGCCAGCCGCTGCTTGATGTCCGCCTTCACTTTCACGCGGTCGATGACGACGTCGATATTGTGTTTGATGTTTTTTTCCAGCTTCGGCACTTCGTCAAGCTGATAGACCTCGCCGTCCACGCGCACCCGCGCAAAACCCTGCGCCTGCAAGTCGGCAAAGAAATCGACAAACTCGCCCTTACGCTCGCGCACTGCCGGCGCAAGAATCATCACGCGTGTGTCTTCCGGCAGCTTCAAGACGGCATCGACCATCTGCGATACGGTTTGGCTCGACAGCGGCAGCTTGTGTTCGGGGCAATACGGCGTGCCGACGCGGGCGTATAAAAGGCGCAGGTAATCATGAATTTCTGTTACCGTGCCAACGGTGGAACGCGGGTTGTGGCTGGTGGATTTCTGCTCAATGGAAATCGCGGGCGACAGACCTTCGATCAAATCGACATCGGGCTTGTCCATCATCTGCAAAAACTGCCGCGCATACGCCGAAAGGCTTTCGACATAACGCCGCTGCCCTTCGGCATACAGCGTGTCAAACGCCAGCGATGATTTGCCGCTGCCTGACAATCCTGTTACCACCACGAGTTTGTGGCGCGGAATGTCCAAATCGACGTTTTTCAAATTATGCGTGCGCGCGCCGCGGATGCGGATGGTGTCGTTGTCGCGGGCTTCTGAGTGGGGAGTTTTGCTGTCGTTTTGATGATGGTGGTTACACATGGTCGGACTGCCTTAAGCGGCTAAAATAAAACGGCTATTGTAACACTTTTCGCTTCGGTTTCAGATTGCGAGAGGTCGTCTGAAAAGCGAAGGAGACAGGTTTTCAGACGACCTTCTTTCGCATTCCGTCTGAAAAACGGGCGCACCCGCTAAAAGCGTATCGGATTCCGTTATAATGGCGGCGATTTGGATAGAATTTGAATAGAAAAGGACTAATTTATGAACCGTCTATACCCCCACCCGATTATCGCCCGCGAGGGCTGGCCGTTTATCGGCGGCGGTTTGGCATTGAGTTTGCTGGTGTCTGCCTGCTGCGGCTGGTGGTCGCTGCCGTTTTGGATTTTCACTGTATTTGCCCTGCAATTTTTCCGCGATCCCGCCCGCGAAATCCCGCAAGATCCCGAAGCGATTTTAAGCCCCGTTGACGGACGTATCGTCGTCGTCGAACGCGCGCGCGATCCTTACCGTGATACCGAAGCGTTGAAAATCAGCGTGTTCATGAACGTCTTCAACGTCCACTCGCAAAAATCGCCTGCCGACTGCACCGTAACCGCCGTCGAATACAATAAAGGCAAATTTCTCAACGCCGATTTGGACAAAGCCAGTACCGAAAACGAACGCAACGCCGTACTGGCGACCACTGCTTCAGGTCGCGAAATCACCTTCGTCCAAGTCGCAGGCTTGGTTGCCCGCCGCATTTTGTGTTACACCAAAGTGGGTGAAAAATTGACCCGTGGCGAACGCTACGGTTTTATCCGCTTCGGTTCGCGCGTCGATATGTATCTGCCGGTTGATGCGCAGGCTCAAGTTGCCATCGGCGATAAAGTAACCGGCGTGCGCACTGTTTTGGCGCGCCTGCCGCTCCAAGCCCCTGAAGCTGCCGCACCGACTGAAACCACAACCGCCGCACAAACGCAAACGCCCACTCCGGCGCAAACCGCTGCCGAAGTTACTCAATCCGAAATCGAAGCGGCTGCCGATAAAGTCCGCAATGCCGCAGAGCAGGCTTTAAAAGATTAGCATTCCTACAAACAAAAAAGGTCGTCTGAAAATGAGTTGAGCGGGTCGCGCTCAAACTTTTCAGACGACCTTTTTATATGGTTGTAAAGTCAAAAGACATCCGTCCTTACCATCCACTGTCCGAATCTAGTGGATTAAATTTAAACCAGTACGGCGTTGCCTCGCCTTGCCGTACTATTTGTAATGTCTGCGGCTTCGTCGCCTTGTTCTGATTTAAATTTAATCCACTATATCCCGAACCTTGCGGAACAGAGTAACCGCCCTCTTCCGATGCAGGCGAATAAAAACCCGGATACAGACCGTCGTCTGAAACAGGATGGCGGTTTTTGCCTTTATCCTTTTCTCTGTTTTTCTTTTTGTCCCTGTCGGGAATGGCGGCATCAATGACTGCGCCCGTACCTTTGACGACAACCTTGCCCGCCGTCATGACGGTCGTTGCCGCCAAATCGACTGCCGCCCTGACGACGAGCCGTTCAGCGCAAGGCAGACCAAAGGCAGAAACAAGGTTTTCATCTTTATTTTCATGAATGCGAACATCCGCAATGACCGTCATGCCCTCCATCACAGCCCGCCGCGTGTTCGTGCCACGCGTCATCGTCGCCGTCAAACTCTTCCATTTCGTCAAACTCGCCGTTTTCGACCAATTCGACCAACTCTTCCAAACTTTGCGCCCCTTCCACCCAAAAACACGGAATATCGGGCGGCGTATCGGGTGCCAGCAGTGCTGCATTGCCCTCGTGCCAAGCTATCCAATAGCCGTTGGCCGTTTGAACAAATTGCGCGCCGGGATGAATGGTTTCGCCTTCTGTGCCAACCAGCATACGCTCGGCAATTTCAGTCTGATAAGGCAGGATGTTCATAATCTTCTTCCTACGGTCGGTAAAATACATATTGTAGCCGAAATTTCTACTTACTTTGCGCCCCGCTCATTCCTGCTTGAAGCTTTGTTTCGGGCGGCGCATAATCCCCGCTTATTTTCAATAAATTCACTGCAAAGGAAATCGGATGCAAAACTACCTGACCCCCAACTTTTCATTTGCTCCTATGATTCCTGAACGCGCCCTCGGCAGCCGCGTCTGGGATATTGAAGGTCGTGAATATATCGACTTGTCGGGCGGAATCGCGGTCAACGCGTTGGGACACTGTCATCCCGATTTGGTTGCCGCGCTGGCGGAGCAGTCGCAAAAATTGTGGCACATTTCCAATATCTACACGACCAAGCCCGCGCAGGAATTGGCGAAAAAGCTGGTAGAACATACCTTTGCCGACAAAGTCTTTTTCTGCAATTCCGGCGCGGAAGCCAACGAAGCCGCGCTGAAACTGGCACGAAAATACGGGCGCGATCATTTTGGCGAACACAAAACCGAAATCATCTCCTGCCTCAACAGCTTCCACGGCCGTACGCTGTTTACCGTATCGGTCGGCGGCCAGCCCAAATACAGCAAAGACTACGCGCCGCTGCCGCAAGGCATCACCCACGTTCCGTTTAACGATGTTGCCGCATTGGAAGCCGCCATCAGCGAAAACACCTGTGCGGTAATCATCGAGCCGATTCAAGGCGAAAGCGGCATCCTGCCCGCCACGCAGGAATATCTGCAAGCCGCGCGCCGTTTGTGCGACGAACACGGCGCATTGCTGATTTTAGACGAAGTACAAACCGGTATGGGGCACACGGGCAAACTGTTCGCTTACGAGCATTACGACATTACGCCCGATATTCTCAGTTCCGCCAAAGCCTTGGGCGGCGGCTTCCCCATCGGCGCGATTCTGACCACTGACAAAATCGCTCCGACCTTCGGGCCGGGGACGCACGGTTCTACTTTCGGCGGTAATCCGATGGCGTGTGCCGTCGGCAGCCGTGCGTTCGATATTATCAACGCGCCCGAAACCTTAGCTCATGTTGAAAAACAAGGACAAAAATTTCAGACGACCCTGCGGGAATTGTGCGAGAAAACCGGCGTGTTTAAAGAAGTCCGCGGCATGGGGCTGCTCATCGGCTGTGTGTTGGCGGACAAATACAAAGGCCGCGCTTCGGAAATTACCGCCGCTGCATTGAAACACGGCCTGATGGTATTGGTTGCCGGAGCCGATGTCGTGCGTTTTGCGCCCAGCCTGCTGCTAAACGATGAAGATATGGCGGAAGGACTGAAACGCTTGGAGGCCGCGTTAACGGAATGGATAGCCTGATTTAAGAAATTATGAGCCAAGGCTTTCTTGGCTATTTCAAAAACTTTTATCAATCACTGTGGCTTATTCATATTAAAGGTCGTCTGAAAACAAGCAAAACAGGTTTTCAGACGACCTTTTTTGCACCTTCTCTTCATCACATGAAACAACATTTTCCTACATCCCCTGTCATTTGATGTTCGTTAAAAAATGCGTTGCCTATTCGTGTTACGCTTCGCAAACAAATTGATTTTTCAAGGGAAAGGAGCAGGGTATGCCTTCGTTGAGAACGCAAATCGCCGGTTTTTCTTTTGACAACTGTCTGATGAATGCCGCGGGCGTGGCGTGCATGAGCGTGGAAGAATTGGAAGAAGTCAGACAATCCGCCGCGGGCAGCTTCGTCACCAAAACGGCGACGCTTGAAGCGCGTGCGGGCAATCCCGAACCGCGTTATCGCGATATACCGCTGGGCAGCATCAATTCTATGGGTTTGCCGAATCAAGGCATTGATTACTATTTGGATTATTTGCTGAGCCTTCAAGAATCGCAACCCGAACGGACATTTTTCCTCTCGCTGGTCGGTATGTCGCCCGATGAAACACACACGCTGTTGAAAAAAGTGCAAAACAGCGGTTTTAAAGGCATTACCGAACTCAACCTTTCCTGCCCGAACGTCCCCGGCAAGCCGCAAATCGCCTACGACTTTGAAGCAACCGAGCGGATTTTGGGCGAAGCATTCGGCTACTTCGACAAGCCTTTAGGCATCAAACTGCCTCCGTATTTCGACATCGTCCATTTCGACCAAGCAGCGGAAGTGTTCAACCGCCATCCGCTGAAATTTGTCAACTGCGTCAATTCTATCGGCAACGGCATGTATATCGAGGACGAATCCGTCGTGATCCGACCTAAAAACGGCTTTGGCGGCATAGGCGGCGAATACATCAAACCGACCGCGCTTGCCAATGTCCATGCGTTCTACCAAAGATTGAATCCGTCCATCCAAATCATCGGTACAGGCGGCATTTATACCGGTCGCGATGCGTTCGAGCATATCTTGTGCGGCGCGAGCATGGTACAAATAGGCACGGCACTGCATCAACAAGGCGTCGAAGTTTTCGAACGCGTTTCGCTTGGCTTGAAAGCCATCATGGTACAAAAAGGCTACGAGACGCTCGAAGACTTCAAAGGCAAACTGAAATATCTGGGGTAAGTCTGCTCAGATGAAGGGGAAAGGTCGTCTGAAAACCTGAATCTGGCTTTCAGACGACCTATTTTGGTTTTAGAAATACTCTTAATCTCCCGAACCCGGATAACTCGCTAAACAACCATTTTCTTTACATGCAAAGCTTTTCTGCGCTTTTTGATTGACATCCCATTCCCAAGAACGGTAAGCGGATCAACACCATCTACGAAAGCGGAACAAACCAATAAGAATCTTTTTCGCTGCCATATTTTTCTTTTACCCCACTAAAAGCGAAGTCATACTGAGCGAACCGGCGACAAGGTTGTCGTTGAAAAAAGTAATGGAATCATCCAGTTCGCGTAATGCCATAATGCAAAGAAAAGGCAAGTAATGCTCCGGCGTCGGCACGGAGAGCATCGCCTTTTCACCCAGCCGTTCGTAATGAATCAACGTGTCGTCATCCCGTTCAACAATCGCCTGATTGACCGCTTCGCGGAACGCAAACGCCCAATCATAGCCCGCGCCAATTTGATTGATATGCGCCCTGCTCATCACGCTCAAATTATGAATAATATTGCCGCTGCCGATGATCAACACACCCTGTTCGCGCAAAGCGGATAATTTTTTCGTCAAATTGAAATGCCATTCCGCAGATTGCAAGCGGTTAAGACTGAGCTGCACCACGGGAATATCGGCATCGGGATACAGAAATTTCAACACTGCCCAAGTGCCATGATCAAAACCGCGCGTCGGATTCAGCCCGACATTTTCCGGCTGCAATAACGACCGCACTTGCTCCGCCAACTCAGGCGAACCGGGCGCCGGATACCGCACCTGACTGAGTTCTTCAGGAAATCCGTAAAAATCATAAATCATTTCAGGCTGTTCGCCCGATGAAACCTGCAAACCGCTGCTGTACCAATGCGCCGAAATCATCAAAATCGCCTTGGGTTTGGCAAACTTTTGCGTAATCAGGCTGAGATTTTGGTTGAACGAATTTTCCTTATCCAACACATTCATCGGACTGCCATGCCCGACAAACAATACAGGCATTTTTTTCATCATTGCCTCCTTAATATCTGATGAGGCAGATTGTACGGATAAATGATTAAGCAATAAATCTCAATTTATGAACAACATATTTTCCCAGTAGGAAATGATGAAATATTCTTTGGCTTTGCTGCAAAGTTAAAAATAGGTCGTCTGAAAATGTTTTCAGACGACCTTTTAGTTTTAAATGGCAAGGGCGCATTGCATATACAAAAGAGCGGTCAGATTTTCAAAAGTTTTTGCAAACCCTCTTTCAAACCCAACCGCTTTCGTCATCAAGCCCTGCCCGTACTCAAACCCGCTTTGCCGTTTTCCCACAAGGTTTTCAGCAATACTTTCCACGCCGACAATTTAGGATTGGGCTGTTTGCCTTGCCCGATCAAGTCCATTTGCGTCATATACCAGTTCATTTCCAGCATCGCGCCTGCTTTTTTATCAACCAACGCCACGCCCGTTTGGATGCGGTCGGTTTGTACGGTTTGGTAAGTGCCGTTTTGCATTTGGTTCGCCCAATCAGGCAATAAGGCAAACGGGCGGGCGACGCCGACCAAATCCAAATGGCCGCTGGATAAGGCGTCTTCCATGGCGGTTTGCGAACGGAAGCCACCCGTAATAATCAGCGGAGCTTGGCTGACTGCACGGGCTTTTTCGGCGTAATCGATGAAGAAGGCTTCGCGTTTGCGGGTGCTGTCTTTGGCGGCGAGCATTTGCGGGCTTTCGTAGTTACCACCGGAAACTTCAATAAAATCAATGCCCATTTCCGACAGTTTTTGTATCACTTGCACCGATTCGCTTTCGTCAAATCCGCCTTTTTGGAAATCTGCCGAATTGAGTTTTACACCCACCAAGAAATCTTTGCCCACGGCAGCGCGAATGGCGGTGTAGGTTTCCAAAAGGAAGCGCATACGGTTTTCCAAACTGCCGCCTCATTGGTCTTGGCGGCGGTTGTGGTGCGGCGAGAGGAATTGGCTGATGAGATAACCGTGCGCGGCATGAATTTGTACGCCTGAAAAGCCTGCCTGTTCGGCAATTTTGGCGGTTTGTACGAATTGTTGAATCAGCCCGTTGATTTCATCGGCAGTCAATTCGCGCGGCGGATTGATGAAGCCGTCCATGCCCACCAACGGCACGGCGCTCGGCGCAAGCGGCGTTTTATTGACCACCACAGGCGACTGTTTGCCCGCATGGTTGATTTGCATGATGAGCAGCGTGTCGTTTTGCGTGCCTGCTTTCGCCCATTTTTTCAGCATTTCAAGCCCACTTGCATCATTATCAAGACCGCAGCCGTCTGCAACATTGATAGACCGGTTACTGATGTCCGCTTTCTGCTACTTTTGTCCATTTTGCCAATGTCTGCTTCATCTGTGCCTGAGGGATGAAGCGGGCCATCCGTTCTACTTCCTTGCCTTGATAAAACAGCAGCCATGCAGGTGCGGTCAGCACGTGGAAACGTCCAGCCATTTTGGGTATTTCAGCAATATCGGCTTTTACGGCATACACATTTCCTTCCACAGCCAAAGCTGAGTCAATCTGGGCGGCCACGACCGTACAAACACCGCAGATTGGGGCTTTGATGTACAGTGATACTAAAGGGTGTGTGGCGATGACCTGTTCGATGTCTTTCAGAGTGTGTAGTTGTTGCATGTCATGTACTCCTTTGAGCGATTAAGCCCTTTTCTAGTTGTTAGAAAAGGGGCTTTCAACGAAATAAAAACAAGAAAGTAGTTTGAGCCGTTTAGATTTTCTCCACAACCACTTTTGCCCGCGCTTTCAGGCTGTTCAACACTGGCGAGTTGGCGGCTGAGCGGTCAGCGAAATTTTGCAGGGTAGGAAGGTCGGCGTCGGCTTTTACTTTTACGGTTAGCACCAGATTATCCAGTCCGCCGTAGCCATCTTCCATGCCGAACAGTTTGGCCATGTCGATACCGCCGCTTGCGGATATTTCAAACTGTTCCAGTTTCACGCCTGCCTGTGCTGCTTGCAACTCGAAACCTATGGAGCAGCAGCCTGCCGCAGCGCCGATCAGGTATTCCATCGGATTTGGGGCGGCGTTTTCACCGCCCATGTTTTTCGGTTCGAGACCTTTGCAAAATACCCTTCTTCACCTGTTCCCTCAACAGCCGAAACCCCAAAACAGGTTTTCGGCTGTTTTCGTGCCAAATATCCCCGTTTTTCTTCCCGGATGCCTTATTATGGGGTATCCGGGGAGGATGAAGGGGGTATTGGGGTAGAATTAGGAGTGATTTGGGGCGAAAACAGCCGAAAACCTGTTTTTGGGTTTCGGCTGTCGAAGGAAGGGCTTTTTTGCAAAGGTCTCAGCCTGTTTCTATTCTGCCCAAGCCGCCTAACGCTCCTCCAGCCCGGCCAAAATCGCACAATCCGGGCAGTCGTCTCCCGCGCAGGCATCGTGCCAGCGTTGCAGCTCGACCACCATGCCCTGCAAGCGTTCGATTTTGGCTTCCAGCTCGGCGATGTGCCGCGCGGTGAGCGTTTTCACTTCGCGGCTGGTGCGCTGCGGGTTGTGTTGCAGGCTCAAAAGCTGCCCGATCTGCGGCAGCGAAAAGCCCACTTCCCGCGCATGGCGGATAAAGCGCAGCCGGGCAAGGTCGGCCTGTCCGTAGCGACGGTAGCCCGCTTCGCTGCGCGCGGCCGGGGCGATTAGGCCGTGCTTTTCGTAGTCGCGGATTTGTTTGGCGGAAAGGCCGCTCTCGGCCGCGGCCTGGCTGATGTTCATCATGATGCTTGACCTTTACTTCGGGTGAAGCTTTATAGTGGTGGCACTTAGCGGGAAAGCAAGAGCAGACCCATCATTTCAGGCTACCTGAAAGCTTTGGCTGCAACGGACTTTAAAACCTCAGCCTCATTCCAACAGAAAGGAAACCCTATGCAAACCATCACATTAAACATCGAAGGCATGACCTGCGGCGGCTGCGTGAAAAGCGTTACCAGCATCCTCGAAGGCGTAAACGGCGTGGACAAGGCCGAAGTGAGCCTGGAAAACAAGAACGCCGTCGTGGAATTCGACCCCGCCCAAACCAACCCCGCCGCGCTGATAGAAGCGGTGGAAGACGGCGGCTTTGATGCGGCTTTGTAAATCGAATCGCAACAAATCGACTGCAACACCCCAAAGGCTACCTGAAAACCCTGCTCCGCTTTTTTCAGGTAGCCCAACCACATTCAGAAGGAAGAAACCATGCAACAAAAAGTCCGTTTCCAAATCGAAGGCATGACCTGTCAGGCCTGCGCTTCGCGCATTGAGAAAGTGTTGAACAAAAAAGACTTTGTCGCCGAAGCGGGGGTGAACTTCGCCAGCGAAGAGGCGCAGGTGGTGTTTGACGATAGCCAAACCTCCGCCGCCGACATCGCCAAAATCATCGAGAAAACCGGTTACGGCGCAAAAGAAAAGACGGAAGACGCGCTGCCACAGCCCGAAAAAACAACGCATGTAAGCTGGCGGCTGTGGCTTTTGCTGGCAATCAATATCCCGTTCCTTATCGGTATGGCGGGGATGATGATCGGCAGACACGATTGGATGATTCCGCCGTTGTGGCAGTTCGCATTGGCGAGTGTGGTGCAGCTTTGGCTGGCAATCCCGTTTTACAAAAGCGCGTGGGCGAGTATAAAGGGCGGACTGGCGAATATGGACGTGCTTGTTACCATCGGCACGGTCTCGATTTACCTGTATTCTATCTATATGCTGTTTTTCAGCCCGCACGCGGCGCACGGCATGGCGCATGTGTATTTTGAAGCGGGCGTGATGGTGATTGGTTTTGTGTCGCTGGGCAAATTTTTGGAACACCGCACCAAAAAATCCAGCCTGAACAGCTTGGGTCTGCTGCTGAAACTCACGCCGACCCAAGTCAACGTGCAGCGCGGAGGCGAATGGAAACAACTGCCCATCGACCAAGTGCAAATCGGCGACCTTATCCGCGCCAACCACGGCGAACGCATTGCCGCCGACGGCATTATCGAAAGCGGCAGCGGCTGGGCGGACGAGAGCCACCTCACCGGCGAATCCAATCCCGAAGAGAAAAAGGCGGGCGGCAAAGTGTTGGCGGGCGCGCTGATGACCGAAGGCAGCGTGGTTTACCGCGCCACACAGCTCGGCAGCCAAACCCTGCTCGGCGACATGATGAACGCGCTATCTGAAGCGCAGGGCAGCAAGGCGCCGATTGCGCGTGTGGCGGACAAGGCGGCGGCGGTGTTCGTGCCTGCCGTCGTGGGCATCGCGCTTTTGACCTTTATCGCCACTTGGCTGGTGAAAGGCGATTGGACGATTGCGCTGATGCACGCCGTTGCCGTTTTGGTGATTGCCTGCCCGTGCGCGCTCGGTCTGGCAACGCCCGCCGCGATTATGGTCGGCATGGGCAAAGCAGTGAAACACGGCATTTGGTTCAAAGACGCGGCGGCGATGGAAGAAGCCGCCCACGTCGATGCCGTCGTGTTGGACAAAACCGGCACGCTGACCGAAGGCAGACCGCAGGTTGCCGCCGTTTATTGCGCCCCCGACAGCGGCTTTGACGAAGACGCTTTGTACCGCATCGCCGCCGCTGTCGAACAAAACGCCGCCCACCCGCTCGCCCGTGCCATCGTCTCCGCCGCCCAAGCACGCGGTTTGGAGATTCCCGCCGCACAAAACGCGCAAACCGTCGTCGGTGCAGGGATTACCGCCGAAGTCGAAGGCGTGGGTTTGGTGAAAGCGGGCAAAGCCGAATTTGCCGAACTGACCTTGCCCGAGTTTTCAGACGACGTCTGGCACATCGCAAGCATCGTCGCCGTTTCCGCCAACGGCAAACCCATCGGCGCATTCGCACTCGCTGACGCATTGAAAACCGACACCGCCGAAGCCATAGGTCGTCTGAAAAAACACGGCATCGACGTTTACATCATGAGTGGCGACAACCAAGGCACGGTCGAATACGTCGCCAAACAACTGGGCATCGCACACGCCTTCGGCAACATGAGTCCACGCGACAAAGCTGCCGAAGTGCAGAAACTCAAGGCCGCCGGCAAAACTGTGGCGATGGTCGGCGACGGCATCAACGACGCGCCCGCGCTCGCCGCTGCCAACGTCAGCTTCGCCATGAAAGGCGGTGCGGACGTTGCCGAACACACCGCATCCGCCACGCTGATGCAGCATTCGGTCAACCAACTCGCCGATGCTCTGCTGGTGTCGCAAGCGACTTTGAAAAATATCAAGCAAAACCTGTTTTTCGCTTTGTTCTACAATATCTTGGGCATCCCGCTCGCCGCACTCGGCTTCTTAAATCCTGTCATCGCGGGCGCGGCAATGGCGGCAAGTTCGGTTTCAGTGTTGAGCAATGCGTTGAGGTTGAAGCGGGTGAAGATTGAATAATATTTTGCGTAATATAAAGCGAAGGTCGTCTGAAACCCCCTCCCCTCTTTCAGACGATCTTTCTTTTCTAATATGCGGTTTCCAAACGCTTTTTGCGGTACAATACCGCCCTTAAATTTTTCCTTATTTCAAAGTACAAACCGCCATGTCCAAAAAAACCAAGCAAGAATTAGAGAATAACAAACTCAACAAACGCCTGCGCCACGCCGTCGGCGACGCGATTAACGATTTCAACATGATCGAGCCGGGCGACAAAATCATGGTCTGCCTCTCCGGCGGCAAAGACAGCTACGCCCTCTTAGACATCCTGCGCCAGCTCCAAGCCAGCGCGCCGATTGATTTTGAGCTGGTTGCCGTCAATCTCGACCAAAAGCAGCCGGGCTTTCCCGAAGAAGTGTTGCCCACCTATCTTGAAAGCATAGGCGTACCGTACAAAATCGTTGAAGAAGACACCTACTCGACCGTCAAACGCGTCTTGGACGAAGGCAAAACGACTTGTTCGCTGTGCAGCCGTCTGCGCCGCGGCATTCTCTACCGCACCGCAAAAGAATTGGGCTGCACCAAAATTGCCTTAGGACACCACCGCGACGACATCCTCGCCACCATGTTTTTAAATATGTTTTATGGCGGCAAACTCAAAGCCATGCCGCCCAAGCTGGTGAGTGACAACGGCGAACACATCGTCATCCGCCCGCTGGCGTATGTGAAAGAAAAAGATTTGATCAAATACGCCGAGCTGAAACAATTCCCAATCATCCCGTGCAACCTCTGCGGCTCGCAGCCCAACCTGCAACGCCAAGTCATCGGCGATATGCTCCGTGATTGGGACAAACGCTTCCCCGGCCGTATCGAATCCATGTTCTCTGCCCTGCAAAACGTCGTTCCCTCACATCTTGCCGACCCCGAGCTTTTCGACTTCGTCGGTTTGGAACGCGGTCAAACCTTGAAACACGGCGGCGACTTGGCGTTTGACAGCGAAAAAATGCCCGAACGCTACTCCGACGACAGCGAAGAAGATGAAAGCGAAATCAAAATCACCCCGTCCAAACCCGAACGCAAAGTCATCAACATTCTGGCGAACAAGCCGAAAACTTGTGGCGTATAACACAAAAATCCGGATGCCTTGTCCGGATTTTTTATTTCTTTGCACAAACCTGCCTTGAATCATCAGGACGTGCAACCATAATACGGTGAGTCGTCTGAAAACTGGGATTTTATAGTGGATTAAATTTAAACCAGTACGGCGTTGCCTCGCTTTACCGTACTATCTGTACTGTCTGCGGCTTCGTCGCCTTGTCCTGATTTAAATTTAATCCACTATACGTGAAAGACGATACAAACCGTTCCATTTTAATCCGCCGCAAAACAAGCTCAGCGTGCTTCGCATACCCTTTTTCCTTCCATCAATCAAGGACTGTTATGACTGCCATTTTTATCCTGCTCGGTTTAATCGCCATCTGTGTCGGACTGCTCGGCACGATTTATCCCGCCATTCCCGGATTGGGATTGATGTTCGGCGGCGCATGGCTGCTTGCCTATGCCGGCGATTATCAGATTTACGGTACAAATACTCTAATCTTTCTCGCTGTTATCGCCGCTATCGGCACGGCAATGGATTTTGTTGCAGGCGCATTAGGGGCAAAATATACGGGAGCCAGTAAAAAAGCAGTCTGGGGGGCGTTGATTGGCGGCATTATCGGCGCGTTTTTTTCCATCCCCGGACTGTTGTTCGGCCCGCTCATCGGCGCGGGTGTCGGGGAATTCTTGGCACGCCGCGATATGTGGCAGGCGGGCAAAGTCGGACTGGGGACGTTTATCGGCTTCATCATCGGTACGGTCGCCAAAATCGGTTGCGCCTTGACGATTGTGATGACCCTGCTCGTTATGTGGGCGGCAAGCTGGTTTTAACCTGATCATTGCAAAAGGTCGTCTGAAAATGGTTTTTCAGACGACCTTTTGATTTTTTACCTGATCGGAAAGTTATCCATTGCCGCAACAGGCTTTGTATTTTTTACCGCTCCCGCAGGGACAAGAATCGTTTCGCCCTATTTTTCACCTTCGCGACGTACGGTTTGCGGTTTGTTGATGATTGCCTGCCAATACCAGTAAATATCCAGCAGGACATGCGGCAGGTCGGATTCGAGTTGTGAAAGTTCTTTTTCAGTCAGGTGCAAAATGATTTCGCCGTTTTGCTCTTCGTCGTAAATGCCGCCCAAAGCCATGATCGGATAGAACAAGTCTTCAAACTCCTCCTGATCGACCGCTTCAAACCAATCGGTCGGAACCACATCCAAGGCATACAGATAGGCGTTACACCAAGTGTACACGTC
This sequence comes from Neisseria flava, assembly GCF_982712965.1. Classification (NCBI taxonomy): domain Bacteria; kingdom Pseudomonadati; phylum Pseudomonadota; class Betaproteobacteria; order Neisseriales; family Neisseriaceae; genus Neisseria; species Neisseria flava. The sequence goes on from NZ_CEXQBZ010000116.1 coordinate 27,501, forward strand.
GGGATTGCCCGCTGCATCTTCATAAAGCCACAAATCGGGCAACATTTTACTGCCGAGCTTGATACGCAAATCAGCCGCCAGCGCCATCACCAAACGCTCGATTTCGGTACGCTCTTTTGCGTCAAACAATGATTCTTCACCCAAAACTTCAGGCAGCCAATCGTTCGGATTTAAGGCATCGGGACCACTCAACAAAGCCATCATAAACGCCTGTACCTCATCGCAGCGCATGGTATTGTGTTGTTCCGATTTGGCATCGAGCAGCTGCATCAGGCGCACGCGGGATGCCTCATTAAATACTTGTAATTGCATGGTTTTTCCTTATTTTCAATGATGTATCCGTTATCCGAAAGGCCGTCTGGAAACCATTTTCAGACGACCTTTTCATCAACCCGGCCTATTTCGAACTACTGCCGAACAAGCCTTTGAACCACAATACGATATCGTCCCACATCCGTCTAAACCAACTGCCTTCTTCAACGGAATGCAGTGCGACGACGTTTTTCTCGGTAATGACTTTGCCGTCTTTGATGATTTTGAGTTTGCCCAAGCTTTGACCTTTTCGTATCGGAGCGACAACGGGCTGGACGGTTTCTAAAATCGGTTTGATGTTTTGTCCGGCATTGTGGGGAATAGTGATGTACACGTCTTCCAGGAAGCCGACGTTCACCGATTTGCTGCTGCCTTTGTAAACTTTGACCTTAGAAATGATTTCGCCGCCGTTGTAGAGCTTGGGCGTGTCGAATGCCTGCAATGCCCAGTTGAGCAATTTGCCGCTTTCGGACGCGCGGGCTTCGGTGGACTCAGTACCTACGACGATGGACACGATGCGTCTGCCGTTACGTTTGCTGGACGCGGCAAGGTTGTAGCCTGCGCTTTCGGAATGTCCTGCCTTCAGGCCGTCCACGCTGGAGTCGCGGTAGAGCAAAAGGTTGCGGTTGGGCTGTTCGACATTGTTGTATTTGAAGGATTTAATCGAAAATACGGGATAGTATTTCGGATAATCGTGTATCAGCGCGGCGGACAAAATGGCTAAATCGCCGACGGTGGAAACGTGGCCTTCGGTAGCCAATCCGGTCGGGTTTTTAAAGTGGGTTTTGGTCATGCCCAAACGCTTGGCTTCTTCGTTCATTTGTTGGACGAACACGTCCACCGAGCCTCCTCCCATGGCTTCGGCAAGCGTGGTGGCAGCATCGTTGCCGGATTGGACAATCATGCCTTTAATCAAATCACTCACGCTGGCGGGGACTTTGGGATTGAGGAACATCCGCGAGCCTTCGATTTTCCAGCCTGCGTCAGACACGGTCAGCATTTGGTCGGCGCGCAATGTGCCGTTTTCCAAAGCCTTGAACGTGAGGTAGGCGGTCATCATTTTGGTCAGCGAAGCCGGTTCGATTTGAGTGTCGATATTGTTGGAGGCAAGCACTTGATGGCTGTGCAAATCGGTAACAATGTATGCGGCGGCGGCAATGGCAGGCGGCGCATCGGGGCTGTTGATGCTGGGCATCATGGCTTCGGGCTGGGATGCGGCGGCAGGAGCCGGCTCGGAAGCGGCAACTGCGGGGGCTGCGTTGTTTTTAGCCACTTGCGGCGCGGCTTGCGCGGCGGCAATCATCATCGCCGCGATCAATACGGATAATGTTTTTTTCATTGGAATGTGGTGCGGAAATAGAAATAAAAACAACCGCGTCGTGCGGTTTGGCACAAAAGGCAGTCATTATACCGCCCCATCTTCGCTTTGCTAAGATTTTTCTTGATTTCAGACGACCTCGAGGGTATGGTTTTACCTTTCCGCCGTTTTGTTGACAAAGTTTGACGCGGACGGCGGACACTCCTTTTGAAAATAATCCTCCGGCACACAAAACCATGAACAACCGCCCATCTTATTCCGATTACCTCATCCGCATCCTGACCGCCTCCGTTTACGACGTTGCCGTCGAAACCCCGCTCGAACCCGCCATCGGACTGTCAGGTCGTCTGAACAACAACGTCCTGCTCAAACGCGAAGACCTGCAACCCGTGTTTTCCTTCAAAATCCGCGGCGCGTACAACAAAATGGCGAAGCTGCCTAAAGAAGCGCTCGCCTGCGGCGTGATCGCCGCCAGCGCGGGCAACCACGCACAAGGCGTCGCACTTTCGGCACAGCGTCTAGGCTGCCGCGCCGTCATCGTTATGCCCGAAACCACGCCCCAAATCAAAATCGACGCCGTCAAAAGCCGCGGCGGCGAAGTCGTCCTCAAAGGCGTTTCCTACAACGATGCCTATGATTACGCGATGGAATTGGCAGAAAAAGAAAAACTGACCTACATCGCCCCTTTTGACGACCCCGACGTGATTGCCGGTCAAGGCACCGTCGGCATGGAAATCGTACGCCAACGTCCCGACGACATCCACGCCATCTTCGTCCCCATCGGCGGCGGCGGGCTCGCGGCAGGCGTTGCCGCGTTCGTCAAACAAGTCCGACCAAGCATCAAAGTCATCGGCGTGCAAACACACGACTCCTGCTGCATGAAACAATCCGTCGAAGCCGGAAAAGTCGTCAGCCTCAAAGACGTCGGCCTCTTCTCCGACGGTACCGCCGTCAAAGTCGTCGGCGAAGAAACCTTCCGCCTCTGCCGCGATCTCTTGGACGACATCATCACCGTTGACACCGACGCCATCTGCGGCGCCATCAAAGACATCTTCGACGACACCCGCAGCATCACCGAACCCGCCGGCGCGCTCGCCCTTGCCGGCTTGAAAACCTATGCCGCCCGCAACCGCATCCAAAACCAAACCCTCGTCGCCGTCACCAGCGGCGCCAACATGAATTTCCACCGCCTGCGCCACGTTTCCGAACGCAGCGAATTGGGCGAAGGCAACGAAGGCATTTTCGCCGTTACCATCCCTGAAGAGCGCGGCAGTTTCCTCAAATTCGTCAACCTGCTCGGCAGCCGCAACATCACCGAGTTCAACTACCGCTACGGCGACGACCAAAAAGCCCACATCTTCGTCGGCCTGCAAACCGCAGGTTCCCAAGACCTTGCCGTCATCAGCAGCCAACTGACCGAAGCCGGGCTGCCCAATGTCGATTTGACCGACGACGAAATCTCCAAAATCCACATCCGCTACATGGTCGGCGGACGCACAACAAAAGTCGCCCACGAACGCCTAATCAGCTTCGAGTTCCCCGAACGCCCCGGCGCACTCGCCCGCTTCCTCAACCATATGCAGGGCGGCTGGAACATTACCCTCTTCCACTACCGCAACCACGGCGCCGACTACGGCCGCATTCTCGTCGGCATCGACGTCCCGTCCACCGACGATGAAGCATTTGAAAACTTCCTCGAAAGCCTCGGTTACAGCTATCAGGACGAAACCCAAAACGCCGCATACCGCCTGTTCCTTGCTTGATAGGAAGGCAAAATAAAGGTCGTCTGAAACTCTTTTTATGGTTTCAGACGACCTTTCATCTTTCGGACAACCGACACGAATCCGTATCAACCATCCTGAATTTGATGTCCTTAACGCCAGTAGCGCCACCAAGGCATGTCGTTTGGCTGCCATTGGTGTTGCAGGAAGGGGCTTTGCGGGAAGTTGGTTTCCAAGACGCGGCGGGTGTCGGCGGCGAGTTGGGGTTTTTCCAGTTTCTTGTAGGCAAGCTCCATCATGGCGAGCGATTCTTCTACGTAGCGGGTGTTTTGGTAACGCTCGACGATTTTTTGGGCACGGTTAACAGCGGCAAGGTAGGCGCCGCGTTTCATGTAGTAGCGGGCAACGGAGATTTCGTTACCGCCCAATGCGTCCACCAGTTTTGCCATGCGCTCGGTTGCGTCGGCTGCGTATTTGCTCTCCGGATAGCGTTGTACCAATTCGGCAAATGCTTGGTATGCGCTGCGGTTGGCTTTAGGGTCGCGGTCGGACCAGTCTTGAGAAGCGAGTTTGTTGAGGAAGGATTGGTCTTCATTGAATAAAACCAAGCCTTTGAGGTAAAGCGCGTAATCCATATTCGGATGTTGCGGGTGATGGCGCTGGAAGCGGTCGATGGCGGCGAGGGCTTTTTCAGGCTCGTCGTCTTTGTAATAGGCGTATGCGGTATCCAGTTGCGCCTGTTGCGCGTAGCGGCCGTTGGGGAAGCGGGATTCTAAAATTTCGTATAACTTGATGGCTCGCGTATAATTGCTGCTGTTCAACTCGTCATGCGCTTCGGCATAGAGTTTTTCCACGTTCCAATCTTGTGTGATTTGCGCGTCTTTATCGACCGTACCTTTATTGCTTGCACAGGCACCCAGTGCCAGACTTAACGAAACTACTAAAAGAATTTTTTTCATGCAGAATACTTCCTTTGATAATGAAGCCGATTATAGCGACGATTTAGACTTTACGTCAGCCCCCGAAGCAGAAAGTTGTGTTAATTTGACTGTTCCGCTGGAGCTTGCGGGCGGGCGGCTGGATGCGGTGTTGGCAAAGCTCATGCCTGATTATTCGCGCAGCCGCCTGACATCGTGGATTAAAGAAGGCGCGGTCATTGTAAACGATAAGCCCGCCCAACCCAAAGACAAAATGATAGGCGGGGAATCCATCAGCGTAACGGTACGTCCGAGCGAAGAGAATCTCGCGTTCAAACCCGAAGCGATGGATTTGGATATTGTGTACGAAGACGATACCGTCATCGTCGTCAACAAACCCGCCGGACTGGTCGTCCATCCGGCCGCAGGCAATTGGACGGGGACGCTGCTCAACGGTTTATTGGCGCATTGTCCCGAATTGAGCCAGATTCCGCGCGCGGGCATCGTCCACAGGTTAGACAAAGAAACCAGCGGCCTGATGGTGGTCGCCAAAACCCTGCCCGCACAAAATTCCCTCGTGCAACAGCTTCAAGAGCGCACGGTCAAACGCATTTACCGCGCCGTCGCCAACGGCATCGTTCCCTTTGACGGCAAAATCGAAACCCAAATCGGACGCGATCCGCACAACCGCCTGAAAATGGCGGTCGTCAAATTCGGCGGCAAACCTGCCGTGACACATGTCAAAGTGTTGGAACGCTATCTTGCCCACAGCTACATCGAATGCTCGCTCGAAACAGGCAGGACGCACCAAATCCGCGTCCATATGCGCGAAGCCAACCACCCGCTTGCCGCCGACCCCGTTTACGGCAACCTGCGCCATCCGTGCAGCGAACCGGTAAAAGAAGCGGTCAAAAGTCTGGGCGCGCGTCAGGCTTTGCACGCCTACCGCTTAAGTTTCGTCCATCCGAAAACCGGCGAAACCGTTTCCTTCGAAGCCCCGATTCCCGAAGATATGTATCACTTACTCTCCGTCCTGCGCCTCGAAGCGGGCTTGGATTCTTCTTTGAGCAACGAGGAAGAATGGCAGGACAAACTCGGCACGGATGATGACGATGATTGGAACGAAGACGATTACGATGTCGAAGTGGTCTATGTGAGGGATTAAGGTGTCTTCTTTGGATTTGGTAAATCTTGCACAAATGGACGGCAAAATGCAGTGGCTGGCGGGTTACGGCAATTTGTCGTCTGAAAAAGCATACCGACTTGCCACTAGAGCTGCCATCGTTTCCATGATTTTGCTGCCCGTATGGTTGGGTACGCGGATTATGGATGATATGGAGATTCTGAACATAGGCTCCGGTTTTTTCTTCATGTCATTTCTCTTGATAATGATTTTACCCTTCCCGTATGTGTCTCTATCATCCAAAAAAAGAGCATTGGAAAAATTACAGGATAAGTCTTGGCAATACGACCCTGTCAAACGAGTCCTGACGCATTGGGAAGGCAGCGAAATCGTTATGGAATATACTCTTTCTGAAAATGACCACTTATCGGCAATCAGATGGAGAGGCGATCTCTATGGAGAATTTTTTACGCTGGAATATCGCCGTCCATATCCCGCACCATACGTTCGAATTTTGACTTTTATTTATAGCAAGCCGTCAGACAAAAAAGATTTCGCGGCTGCTGCGCAAAATATTGCCAAGCAGATGAATCTGCCCTTGGATGAAAACGGCTTGTACAACTAGTCTGATCGAATGTTCAAATAGCTTTCACGCAGTAGATGAAAAGGTCGTCTGAAAAAGTACGATGTGGCGTGTCGAGACTGATAGACGCATTCTTTTCAAACCTTTCCTTACTCAGATAAAAACATGAAAACCATCACAGAAACCTTAAATCTCGCCCCGCAAGGCAAAAATTTTCTGACAGCCGACTGGCCTGCGCCCGCCAACGTCAAAACCCTGATTACCACACGCAACGGCGGCGTGAGCCAAGGCGTGTATCAGAGTTTGAACCTCGGTTCGCACGTCGGCGATGATCCCGATGCCGTGCGCCGCAACCGTGAAATCGTGCAGGAACAGGTCGGACTGCCCGTTGCCTACCTCAATCAAATCCACAGCACCATCGTTGTCAACGCTGCCGACGCATTGGGCAACACGCCCGACGCAGACGCTTCGGTGGACAACACGGGCAAAGCCGCCTGCGCCGCGATGACTGCCGACTGCCTGCCTGTCTTGTTCTGCGATAAAGCCGGTACGGTCGTCGCTGCCGCACACGCAGGCTGGCGCGGTTTGGCGGGCGGCGTGCTGCAAAACACCATAGCCGCGATGAATGTTGCGCCCGTCGAAATCATGGCATATCTCGGCCCTGCCATCGGCGCGGACGCGTTCGAAGTCGGACAAGACGTGTTCGACGCATTTTGTACGCCCATGCCCGAAGCTGAGGACGCATTTGAAGACATCGGCGGCGGTAAATATCTTGCCGACATCTACGCGCTGGCGCGTTTGGTTCTGCGCCGCGAAGGGGTGGATATGATTTACGGCGGTACACACTGCACCGTCTTGGAACGCGACACTTTCTTCTCTTACCGCCGCGACGGACAAACCGGCCGCATGGTCAGTCTGATTTGGCTTGAACAGGCATAAAAGGTCGTCTGAAACGCCCTATCCTCTTTCAGACGACCTTTGTAAGACAAAATCCGCCAACATGCAAATCCACCCCAACCCGCACCGCTCAAAAGGATATTCCCATGACTCAAAAAAACGAACACCGCTCCCACCCTCAAGGCGAACTTTTGCTGCGCACCGTCGCCATGCCGCAAGACACCAATCCCAACCAAGATATTTTCGGCGGCTGGATTATGTCGCAAATGGATTTGGGCGGCGGCATTTTGGCGGCGGAAATCGCGCAAGGCCGCATCGTTACCGTCGCCGTTCAGGAAATGAACTTCATCCGCCCCGTTAAAGTAGGCAACGTTGTTTGCTGCTACGGACGCTGCGTACGCGTGGGCAATACTTCGCTGCAACTGAAAATCGAAGTTTGGGTGAAAACGCTGATGAACGACCACCTGACCGAAGACCGCCAACTCGTTACCGAAGCCGTCTTCACCTACGTCGCCATCGACAGCGAAGGCAACACGCGCCCTATTCCCAAAGAAGGCAACCCGAAACTGCAAGGTCTGATTTAAACACTGATTTAAGCAAAGGTCGTCTGAAAACCCATATTGGAGATTTTCAGACGACCTTTTGACTTAAGGCGATACAGGATTTGCTATTGACTGACAGGATGAAACGAAAACGCTCACTCCGGATCATCCGTAAACGCATTCGCCCGAAAGATCGGTACGAACGTCAACAGATAAAGCACGAACACGGCGGCGGTCAGAATCGCGGGGACAGTGATGAAGAATATCGGATTCACGTTCATTAAAACAGCGCGCGAGACGGCTGCGGCGAAGAGGATGGGAACGGCGATGCGGCAGAGTTTGGGATAGTCGAGCTTGGTAAAGCCGCTGTGCCACAGTCCGGCAGTCAGCCACACCATCATCACGCCGCCCATCATGCCGCCGAGGGTAATCAGGTGCAGGGGTGCTGAGGCGGGCAGGTTTTGCAGTTTCGCCGCGCCTGTCCACAGATAGCCTGCGGCGGCAAAGAGTTGGAGCAGGTAATAGGTGCGGACGTAGTGTTTGCGCAGGAGTTCGTGATGGTGCAGTTCGCGCAGCTTGGCGAGCAGGATGAAACCGACGGCGAATGCGGTAAAACCGGCGGTTTGCGCGGGCAGCCAAAGTTCGGCGGCGGTGTGCAGGAGCAGGAAGGTGATGGCGATGTTTTTATAGACGACGTTGGGGATGAATACGGGGTCTTTCAGACGGCATTCTTTAAGGGCTTCCGCGCCCAAAAGGACACTGACGCGGACGGATACGAACATGACCGCCGCCATGTTCAAATGCACTTGCGCGCGCAACAGGTTCAAATCGCCGCTGACGGCATAGGCCGTCTGAAAAACGGTGAACGCGGCAAGCAGCATCAGCAGGGCGAAATTGTCGGTGTTGCGGTCGAGCCAAATCAGCCAGGTGCAGAACAGCAGCAACACCAGCCAATAAGCAGCGACGAAAAACGAAGCGGTTTGCGGCGAAAACGGCAGCAGGACGGATGCGGCAAGCAACAGCGCCGCCAAGACGGTGGCAACGGGTTTCAGACGACCTTTATAACCCGTCCATTCGAGCATGGCGGCAGTCAGAAAACCGCCGTATGCCGCAGGCAGCATGAGTTCTAAGAAGATTTGGCGGTGCAGGACGATGGCGGCGGGACTGATGAAAAACACCAACGCGCCAAGTATGGCAAGCACCGCCGCGCCGACAAAAAACGGCCGCATGGGGTGGGTGAAAAATTTATTCATGGCTTGGCTTAATTCTGCATGAAGATGCTTTCGGATACGGATTTATTGGGCGGACAGGGCCGTATCTTTTGCCAAAGAGGCAAGCCTGCGGCTTGCTTGCCCTCTCCCTAGCCCTCTCCCACGGGGAGAGGGAATTGGGCTGTCGAGTCCGAACATTTTCAGGTTTACCTGCCATCTAATTCCCAATCCTGCACTCTTTGATTTTCAGCAACTTGATTCCCTCTCCCCGTGGGAGAGGGTTAGGGAGAGGGTAACGAACCGCAAGGTTTGTCAGATACTCAAATGCCCGTATCATTCATATTATTGATATTATTGTTTGAATTGTATGATTTTCAATAATAATAAATAACCCTAAACCAATATAAATAACAGCCATTATCCAACGACTAAACTTCTCTACAATTTCACCAACACCTGAAATATTAGCCAATCTTTGTGCTGTATATACTAAAACAAAAATCAATATTAAAAATACAAGAAGAGTAACTAATAAGTCGACAAGATCTAAAGTCACAAAGTAAGGAACAAAAAGTCCAATATTATCTGCACCACAACTAGCAACTGTAACCAAAGCAACAATACCGACTAATTTTGACAACCCTTTTTCATCCAATTCTTTTTTAGCTCTTTTTTCGCCCTCACAATCGTCGTAAATAGCAACTTTAATACCTAAGTAAATCGGTATTAAACCTAATAAACCCAACACCCATTTTTCCGGAACATAATTCAAAACAAAAGCTAGAAATAAACTAACTAATATTAAAATTACAGAACCTAAATATTGTCCGATATAAATATCTCGATATTCTTTTCTAGTATTTGCTCTAGCAAAAAATACTAATAGTATTACCAACAAATCTACTGCTGTAGCAATATATAAAACAGCAGCAGTAATCACAGTCGAAAACATAAAGCACCTCATAATGAATCCCCTGCCCCCTTGGCACCACGGCTTTTTCAAAAACCGAATCGCGTTCGGATAACAGATTCGTATCTTTCGCTAAAGAGGCAAGCCTGCGGCTTGCTTACCCTGCGGCTTGCTTACCCTCCCCCTAGCCCTCTCCCACGGGGAGAGGGAATCGGGCTGCCAAACCCTAACATTTTCAGGTTTACCTGACATCTGATTCCCAATCCTGCACTCTCTGATTTTCAGCAACCTAATCCCCTCTCCCCGTGGGAGAGGGTTAGGGAGAGGGCAACGAACCGCAAGGTTCGTCAGATACTCAAATCCCCTCATCACTCATAATAATGAATCCCCTGAAACTCCCTTGCCACGACTGCCTCTTCAAAAGCCGAATCGCGTTCGGACAACGGCGTGGGCAGGGTTATCACGTTTTGCACGTTCATGCCCTTAGTGGAAAGCAGCATGATTTCATGGCTCAGGCGCGCGGCTTCGAATCGGTCGTGCGTCACCAGCATACACGCCATGCCCTGCTGCTCGATTTTTTCCACCAGCATGGCAACCAAAATATCGCGCAAATCGCGATCCAAACCGACAAACGGCTCGTCCAGCAGGGCAAGGTCGCAGCCGCACAGCAGCAGGCGCAAAAACGCCACCCGTTTCGCCATGCCGCCGGACAATTCGGTCGGATATTTGTTCAAATCGCCCGCAGTCAGCCCGACTTTCGCCGCCAGCGCGATGATTTCGCCTTCATCGGGTTTGTCCATAAAAATAGCGATATTCTGCATCGCGGTCAAGTTTTCCGGCAGACGGTTTTCCTGAAACAGAAAACCCGTTTTACGGAAAGTATTGCGTATCGTGCCCGATTTCGGCGTTTCCAAGCCCGCAATCAAACGCAAAACCGTCGTCTTGCCACAGCCGCTCGGCCCGAACAAAGCTTTCACTTCGCCATGTTGCAGGTTCAAACTGAAATCGCGCACGATGGGGTCGCGGAGAATTTCAAAACGCACGTTTTCAAGACAGAGCATCATCTTCTCCACGGCATAAACAAAATTTCCAAAGGCTTGGTAATCAGGTATTCAAACAGCGACACAAACACGATAACCAGAACCACATAAGCCATCACCGTCGAAGTCTCCAGCATCGCCCTCGCGTCCGCAATCCGCGCGCCCACGCCTTCGCTCGCGCCCAAAAGTTCCGCCATAATCACCACCTTCACCCCCATCGCCACCGCCACGCCGATGCTGGAAATCACATAGCCCGTCAGATGCGGGATATACAGATAGCGGATTTTTTTCAGACGGCCTAATTTATAAGCGTCAAACAATTCCTCATGCTGCTTGTTCACGCTCGCCATCCCGACCGCCGCACTCGCAAACGTCAGCGGCGCAACCAACACAATGATGGTAAACAACACGCTCGGATTGCCGAAACCGAACCAAAACAACGCCATCACTACCCAAATAATCGGCGGCATCGCCAACAAAATCGTAATCACAGGCTTGAGCAACGCCATCGCCGTCTTAAAACTGCCCGCCACCAGCCCCGCCGCCAATCCCGCTACCAGCGCAACCGAAATGCCCACCACCGACCGCCACAGCGAAATCCCGATTTCATTTTCCTGAAAATGTTTCAATAAATCCAAAGACTTTTGAAACACCTCCACCGGCGCGGGCAGCATAAACTCACCGAACACGGCGCTGCCCCACGCCCACAACGCCACCACCACCATCGCCACGCTCAGACCGGCAAAGCCGCTCCAAAGGTAGTCGATGATGTAAAACAGCGCAGGCTGCGGTTTGCGGATTTTATCGGTTTTAATCATGGTTTGAGTGTTGGTTAATGGGGATGGTTTGGGGATGATAGGCCGTCTGAAAAAGGGTTGATTGGGTTAGATAGAATGCCTTAATCCAACGAAACGATTTGGTTTCCCAAATAATGTTTTTCAGACGATCTTGGTTTGGGATTTCGGGGGGGGGCGACTGCGGCTAAGCCAACTTAAGATTGCTTATTGATATCTTATATCCCAAACCTGAAAATGCTCTTTATCATCTTGAATTATCTTTATCATATCTTCTAATTTTCTCATTTTTCTAGAGTTATATTCGAAAATCTTGTTTTTGTATTTATCTTGAAGTTTGCATAAGGATTCCCAGTAACAATCATTCCTAATTTCTTGGGGGTTTAAAGTAAAGAAATATAACCTACGATATATTTCAACCTCAGAATTATTTATTAATTCAGCATTTTTCTCATAGAATAATTTTAAATCTTTATATTGAATCGAATCTTTACTTTGTTTACTATCAAATAATACCAAATTCATGGTAACTGCATTAATTAAATCAGAATAATATTCATCAAAATCTAATTTATTAGGTTGTTTTCTAATTTCATTATTAATTTTATTTAACGTACTTTCTGTATAATCTAATTTCTCATCCTCTGATAGTAAGTGTCTATAAAGTAAAAGATATTTATATCTAGGTAAAGATGGTAACTCTTCTCTCTTTAATTTAAATATTGGTTGCATATATGAGCTATTAATATTTTGTCCATTATAGTTCTCGCTAAGAAGTATATAACATTGAAAAGTCCCAAATATCTCAATATAACAAAACAATCTTTTTTCTATATTAAATAATTTTATTTGATGGCATAAATAACGCAAATCATCACTAGAAAAACGTACTTCCTCAATAGCACCATTTATAAAATCCCATGGCATATAAAGTAGCAATGGTATTTTTTGCTTTATATGATGATGCTCAATATCCAGAACATATTCCAATTCTTCACGTTTAACACCGTGCGCAATAGCAAACCCAATAGCTATTTTTGCCATACCTTGTTTGTATGCTTTATTATCTAAATTAAATGGAATAGCATAGCTATTATCAGAATAGCTATTAAAATCCCTAATAACAATAACATTCTCAGAATTTTCTATTCCAAAATGTTTCATCTTAGCCTTCTTAAGTCCTTCAAGATTTATTTCAGGCATTCCTTTAGGATAAAGGATAATTAATTTATTACCATGTTTAAATGCATCAACACCCGCAGGTAAAAAATTATTCTTATTAATTTTAAATTTAAACGATCTATTAAACTCAGGAATGAATATATCTCCGTCTTCAGTAAAATTTTTATTTTCCGATTTTCTATCAAAATTTATAGGTAACCTAGATGTATAATTTTTAAAAATCTCAACAAATGGTACATCTATCTCTTTACCTAAACGGTTTCCGCAGCTTTCGCATAAAACACCTTTTTTTACTAATGTTCCTCCTAATGCTTGTTGGAAAATATGTTCACCATGATCATTTTCAGGTGTTAAATCCTCATTACATAAATAGCAAATTCCCATTATTTCTCCTTTTATCTAAAAACAGCATATTATGATAATAATATTATACTAAAATGTTGTCTGAATAATAATAAATCAGCAATTGTAGATTGGGTTATGATCCAATATTTCAGACAGTTCAAAGGTTTTTTGTGTACTCTTCTAGCTATTATTTTATTTAATAGGCCGTCTGAAAAATAGAAGATTGAATACTTGCAACTATTCTACACTTTCAGACGGCCTCCCTCCTATTTTAAGCCAAGAAGAACCCGTTATCCGGCAGCTTGCCGCCCAAGAGTTTCGGGTTGAACTGCATCAGGATTTCGTAAAACTTCAAAATCTCGTTCTTCACTTCGCTGCCTTTGGTTACCGTCAGCCGTGCGCCGTCCAAGCCCATGACTAGGGCGGGTTCGGGGGCGGGGAGGTAGTTTTTGCCGATTTTCGCCGCGCTTTGACGGTTGGCCAGTATCCAGTTGAGCGCGTTTTTCAAATCCTGATGGAAGATGTCGAACTGCGCCTTGTGCGCGTGGAAATATTCTTCGTTGGCGATGATGCCTGCCATCGGAATCAGCGGTTTGGTATCAAACGCCTGCCCCCATGCCTTCACCAAATCAAAGCCGCGCACGACGTTTACGCCCATGGTTTTGCCTTTAAGTAGACTGGCTGTTGCCATCGGTTCGGGCAGGATGGCGGCGTGGTAGTCTTTACTTAAAAACAGTCCGACTGCTTCTGGCGGCGTGGCGGTGTAGGTGATGCCGACTTTGTGTGCGTCGATTTTCAGTTTTTTCAACAAGGCTTGCAGCACGATGTCGGGCATGTCGTTTTTAAACGGCACGAGGATTTTTTTGCCGACCAAATCCTGCGGCGAGGCAATCGCACTACCTTTGCACATCAGCTGCGTGATGCCGTTGGTCAAAATATTGACCATACCGACTTTCTGCCCTTGGTTGCGCAGGTTTACGCCCACATTGCTCGGACTCATCATCACTTTAAATTGTCCGCTTGCTACGCCCGCGCGCAGTTGGTCGGGCGAACGCCAGATTTTCAGCGACACATCCGCCTGTTTCGCCAGCTTGCCCTGCAACGCCGCTACGGCAATGGTAACGCTGGGCATTGCCGGCGCGCCGTAAATGGTAAACTGCTCTTTACCGGCAGCCAACAGCGAAGGCGAAACGCCTGCCGCAGCCAGCGCAGCGGTCATTTTTAAGAAATCACGTCTTTTCAGTTCCATTTTCCAATCTCCTGGTTAGGTAGCGCGGACTTCAGCCCGGCTGTTTAACAGAATCCCTCTAAGATGGGTTTGAGCTGCGCCAAACATAGGAATGGACACACCACAGCCTATCTAGACTCGCAACTCTGTTTTTCCATCCACATTCTGATAATAATTTTTATTCATTATGCTATTAAAAAAAATGGAAGTAAAGGCACGATTGTCCCGACATCCGTTTATATATAGAAACGCAAATCTTTTTCGGCATTACGCCTATTAATAATATTGAAATAAAAGGTCGTCTGAAAACGGTTTTCAGACGACCTTTTGTTCCCCAATACGGCTTAATTTGTGTTTTTTTGTTTTAAAGAACCAAGATAAATCGCTGACAAAGTCAAAACAACACCAAACCACTGCAAAGTGTTAATCGGCTTGTCCAACCAAAAATAATCAATCAGTAAAGCGGCGACGGGTTCGGAAAGCAGCAGCAAACCGGTTAAAGACAGGGACAGCAGCGGGATTGCATAGGCAATCATCCCCCATGCCAAACATTGCATGACCACGCCGTATATCAAGACTAAGCCTATATCGCGCCATTGCGTCGGGTATAGGGCGTTACTGTCGAAAATCAGCGCGGGAACAATCAGGGACAACGCGCCGCCGAAACTCAAAACCATCATCAATGGAAAAAGCGCCACCCTTTCAACTTCATGCGTTTTGCGGACGAACACCATAGACAATGCCAAAAGCCCGCCCGACGCAATTCCGCTGGCAAAGCCCCATAAGGCGTGGGCATTGTGGTTGAACTCGGGACTGCCGATTAGGACCACCCCGCCAACCGCCAATATCAGGCTCAAAACTTGCAGGCTGTTCAAGCGTTCTTGAAAAAAGAAAAATCCAATGGCGGACAGGAAAAATATCTGTAAGCTGTTGAGCAATGTGGAAATCCCGGGTCCAACCGCATATACGCTTTCATGCCACAATGACAAATCAAACGCCAGAAATATGCCGGACAACATGGCATATTTGACCGCCCTTCTCCTTTTAGGCAGCTTTTGCCCGAAAAAACGGCAGAGCAGCCAAAACACGCCCGCCGCAATCAGCAGCCGCCAAAATGCAACTGCATACGGGCCTACGGGGACGAATCTGACGATCAGGCTTCCCAGCCCGAATAAGACGCAGCCGAAGATGAGGAATGGTGCAGCATAAGAGTCGGAACGGATATTCATGAACTTACTCCGCAACGGATTGGCATGAGGATTTAAAGTGATGAAAAGGATTGTGCATGGTAACGCGAATCCGAAAGAATAATAAGTAGGTGCAATATCTTATTTCCCTTCCGGCTTCTCCTGAGGAAAATCAGTACGTTTCAGAAATTTAACATACCGGCTGGGTTTCAAAATAAAGCCGCTTCCCGCATAGATAACTATAAATTGGCAATGATGGAAACCTGCTTTCAATTTATTCCGCCGAAAAGCCAAAGGTCGTCTGAAAATCAGCTTCCAGACGACCTTTGGTTTTATCGAAATAAAACGGGCAACTTAGTGGATACTGCTGCCGATACGGCTGTAATCGCCGAAGTTCATCCACACGAAGAAGGCTTTCCCGACGATAAGTTTGTCGTCCACAAAGCCCCAGTAGCGGGAGTCGGCGCTGTTGTCGCGGTTGTCGCCCATGGCGAAGTAACGGCCTTCGGGTACTTTGCAGGTAAAGCCGCTGCCGTCTTCGGCGTATTGACAGTGTTCCAAACCGCTTTGCTCTACGGAATAACCGTTTTCAGGCATGATTTCCATACGATATTTATCGAGCGCGGGGATCGAGATAGTGGGCTGTCCGGGCTCTTTCAGGATGTTGAAGCTTTTGCCGTTGAGGGTCGTCTGAAACAGTTCGGGGCTATGAATCGCGGACGGCTCAGTATCGTCAGGGTAGGAGTAGATACCGTTCGGTTGGTCGGGGGCAACCTGTCCGTTGACGGTCAGGACTTTGTCGCGGTATTCGACGGTGTCGCCCGGAAGTCCGACGACGCGCTTGATGTAGTTCATTTCAGGTTGGACGGGATAGTTGAACACGACGACGTCGCCGCGCTCGATTTGTCCGGTCGGAATCAGGACGTTGTTGATAATCGGGGTTCTGATGCCGTAGGCGAATTTGTTCACGAGAATGAAGTCGCCTTTAACCAAGCCAGGGCGCATGGAGCTGGACGGGATTTGGAATGGCTCGGCGATAAAGGTGCGCAGGATGAAGACGACGAGGATGATCGGGAAAAAGCCGCTCATGTAGTCGGTAAAGTGGGCTTTGTCCTGATGCGACGGGTCTTTTTTCAGACGACCTTTGTGAATGGCCCAAACGATGCCGGTGAATACGACAAATATCAGCAATACGGCGGTAAAGCTCATGTAAAAAGACAGGATGCCGAAAACGCCGATCATGCACAAAAGGTAAGCCCATTGCAGGCCGGAGCTCCATTCTCCGTTTTCCTGACGTTCTTTACTGCTTATGAAATAAAGGAAAATGCCGATAACGATGGCGGCAATCGCGCCGTAGATTAAATTTGTGCTCATTATTTGTCGCTCACTTGCAGAATCGCCAAGAACGCGCTTTGCGGGATTTCCACGTTGCCCACTTGTTTCATGCGGCGTTTGCCTGCTTTTTGTTTTTCGAGAAGTTTTTTCTTACGGGTAATATCGCCGCCGTAACATTTTGCCAAGACGTTTTTACGCAGGGCTTTGACGTTTTCGCGGGCGATAATCTGGCTGCCGATGGCGGCTTGGACGGCGATGTCGAACATTTGGCGCGGAATCAGTTCGCGCATTTTCGATGCCAGCTCGCGACCTCGGTGAACCGCGCTTTGACGGTGCACAATCAGGCTCAAGGCATCGACTTTTTCGCCGTTGACCATAATATCCAGTTTAATCAAGTCAGACGGTTGGAACTCTTTGAAATGGTAGTCCAGCGAGGCATAACCGCGGGAAGTGGATTTGAGTTTGTCGAAGAAGTCCATTACGACTTCATTCATGGGCAAATCGTAAGTCAGCATGACTTGACGGCCCATATACTGCATATTGACCTGCACGCCGCGCTTTTGGTTACACAAAGTCATGACGTTGCCGACGTATTCCTGCGGCACGAGGATGGTCGCGGTAATAATCGGCTCGAGAATGGTTTCGATGCTGCCGATGTCGGGCAGTTTGGACGGATTTTCGACTTCGATTTTTTCGCCGCTTTTCAACACGACTTCGTAAACCACCGTCGGCGCGGTGGTAATCAAATCCATATCGAACTCGCGCTCCAAGCGTTCCTGCACGATTTCCAAGTGCAGCAGACCCAAGAAGCCGCAACGGAAGCCGAAGCCCAATGCTTGAGAAACTTCAGGTTCGAATTTCAGCGAAGCATCGTTAAGCTGCAATTTTTCCAAAGCGTCGCGTAAGGCTTCGTAATCGTGGCTTTCTACGGGGTAGAGGCCGGCGAATACTTGGCTTTGTACTTCTTGGAAACCGGGCAGCGGCTCAGAAGCGGGGTTGGCAACCAAAGTAACCGTATCGCCGACTTTTGCCTGTCCCAATTCTTTCACACCGGTAATCAAAAAGCCCACTTCGCCGGCTTTGAGTTCTTGTTTTTGAACCGATTTCGGCGTGAATACGCCGAGCTGTTCGACCTGCGTTTCCGCTTTGGTGCTCATAAAGCGCACTTTGTCTTTCAGCTTGATGGTGCCGTTTTTCACTCGAATCAGCATGACCACGCCGACGTAGTTGTCAAACCACGAATCGACGATAACGGCTTGCAGCGGCGCGTTTTCGTCGCCGGTCGGTGCGGGGATTTTGGCAACGATTTCTTCCAAAACGTCTTCCACGCCGATGCCGCTTTTGGCTGAACATTGCACCGCGCCGACGGCATCGATGCCGATGATGTCTTCGATTTCCTGTTCCACGCGCTCGGGGTCGGCGGCGGGCAGGTCGATTTTGTTCAAGACAGGCACGACTTCCACGCCCAAATCAATCGCGGTGTAGCAGTTCGCCACAGTTTGCGCTTCCACGCCTTGCGACGCGTCAACGACCAAAAGCGCGCCTTCACAGGCGGACAGCGAGCGGGAGACTTCGTAAGAGAAGTCGACGTGTCCCGGCGTGTCAATCAGGTTGAGCTGATACACCTGCCCGTCGCGTGCTTTATAGTTGAGCGCGGCGGTCTGCGCTTTGATGGTGATGCCGCGCTCTTTTTCGATGTCCATGGAATCGAGTACCTGCGTACTCATTTCGCGCAAATCCAAGCCGCCGCAGTATTGGATGAAGCGGTCGGCAAGCGTTGATTTGCCGTGGTCGATGTGGGCAATGATGGAGAAATTTCGGATATTTTTCATATTGTTATTTTGAAAGATAAGCAGTGATTCTGAAAAGGTCGTCTGAAAATCAAATAGACCGTTCAGACGACCTTCAGGTAAAGTGAAATAGCCTGACATTCTAGCGGAAATTTACTGTTTCCGCATGATTTTATGCGTGTTTTACAGCGACGCGACAATCTTTTCCACCATTTTTGCCGAGCTTGCAGCCGCCGTTTTCAAAAACTCTTCAAAGCTGATGTCCGCTTTTTCGTCCGCCGAGTCCGACATCGCGCGGATCACGACAAAAGGCGTGTTCAATTGGTGGCAGGCTTGCGCAATCGCCGCCGCTTCCATTTCCACTGCTTTGACTTCGGGGAAATGGCTGCGGATTTCCGCCACGCCTTCGCTGCTGTGGACAAAGCGGTCGCCGCTGACAATCAAACCTTGCTCTACCGCCGCGCCTTCAAACACTTCCGCCGCCTGTTTCGCCTTGCCGACCAAGAGGTCGTCTGAAACGAATACGGCGGGCAGTTGCGGCACTTGTCCCCAAACATAGCCGAACGCTGTTACATCGACATCATGGTGCGCGATTTCCGTGCCGACCACTACGTCGCCGACTTTCATACCTTTGCCTACACCGCCCGCGCTGCCGGTATTGATGACGCAGTCCGGCGCGAATTGATGGATAACCCAAGCTGTTGAAACCGCTGCGTTGACCTTGCCGATGCCGCTCAATACCAACACCATGCGTTTGCCCGCCATCTCGCCTTCATAGGCGGTAAACTTACCGAAAGACACGCTTTTGACGTTATCCATTGCATCGCGCAAAAGCTCGATTTCCTGTTCCATTGCGCCGATGACCGCTACTGTTTGTACAGACATTTTTTACCTTTCCATGAAATTGTGGGCGGTATTATAACAGCAGCGGCGGCATTCCATACCCGTATTGAATCCGCCATATTGCCCGCCTGTCTTATTATCCGATACGGTAATCGTGCCATTTTTATGTATCATGATTTATTTGATATAATCCATTTCAATAAAATAACCACCGAAATTATCCAATATCATGATGACCAACCCTCCCAGCGCAAAAGACGAATTGTTCACTTGGCTGCGCCATATGAACAAATACAAAGGCTCCGACCTTTTTATCACTACCAATTTTCCGCCTGCTATGAAAGTGGACGGCAAAATTACGCCGATTACCGACGAGCCGCTGACCTCCGAAAAATGTATGGAAATCGCTTTTTCGATTATGTCCACCAAACAAATCGAAGAGTTTTCCTCCACCAACGAATGCAACTTCGCCATCAGCCTGCCCGACACCAGTCGCTTCCGCGTCAATGCCATGGTGCAGCGCGGCGCGACGGCGTTGGTGTTCCGCTCCATTACCAGCAAAATCCCGAATTTCGACAGCCTCAATCTGCCGCCCGTCTTGAAAGACGTGGTGATGAAAAAACGCGGCCTCGTGATTTTCGTCGGCGGTACCGGCTCGGGCAAATCCACCTCGCTCGCCGCGATGGTTGACCACCGCAACGAAAATTGCCAAGACCACATCATCACCATCGAAGACCCGATTGAGTTCGTCCATCAACACAAAAAAAGCATCATTACCCAGCGCGAAGTCGGCGTGGATACCGAAAACTGGTTTGCCGCGCTGAAAAACACTCTGCGTCAGGCGCCCGACGTTATCCTGATCGGCGAGATTCGCGACCGCGAAACCATGGACTACGCCTTGGCGTTCGCCGAAACAGGCCACCTCTGTCTCGCCACGTTGCACGCCAACAACTCCAACCAGGCACTCGACCGCATCATCAACTTCTTCCCAGAAGAGCGCCGCACCCAGCTTTTGACCGACTTGTCGCTCAACCTGCAAGCCTTCATCTCGCAACGCCTGATTCCCCGCGAAGGCGGCAAGGGCCGCGTAGCCGCAGTGGAAATCCTGCTCAATTCGCCGATCATTTCCGAGATGATTCAAAAAGGCGAAATCCACGGCATCAAAGAAATGATGAAAAAATCGACCGCCATGGGCATGCAAACCTTCGACCAAGCGCTCTACGAGCTGTATGAACGCGGCGACATCAGCTTCCAAGACGCCATTAAAAATGCCGACTCCGCCCACGACCTGCGTTTGGACATCCAACTGCGCAGCCGCCGCGCCCAAAACGCCGGCCCAGATTTGGAACTGATTTAAAAGTTGTCGAAATGAGCAAAGGTCGTCTGAAAACTACTTTTCAGACGACCTTTTAAACAACTAATTAAATTACATAGTTCACAGCATAACGGCTTTCATAGGACATTAGGTTCCTAACCATATCAAACAGCTTTAACTAATTCCGCCAACAGAATTATAGGTGTATTTTCTACACAGCCCTATCGGTATTGTGTAGGTGTAGGAAATCGTTGCGTTGTTTTCACTCATATGCTTATCAGGGTCTTTTACCGATGGGAACAGATAATGGCTATGTCCTGTCAGTTCCTTCAGTTCTGCCGAAAGCTCAAGCGTCCAATCAGCAAGGGGGACGATATGCGGGGCTTTCATCTTCATCTTGGCGGCGGGTATGCTCCACTCTGCCCTATCTAAATCAAATTCCGCCCATTCCGCCACCCTAAGCTCTCCATTTCTGACAAAGGTCAGCATGAGTAACTGCATGGCTATTTTTGTTTGCTGTTCGGCTTGTTCCAACATCAAACGGCGGTAAAACTCGGTCAGCTCGGATTGCGGTAATGCGGGCTGATGTTTCTGCTTTGGGGCTTTGATTAAACCTACCAAAGGAACAGCAGGGTTGTTCTCTGCCCTCTCCGTCCGTATCGCATAAGTGAAAACAGCCTTGATACGCTGCAATATCCGCGCCCTGTCGTTTCAAGTGCTCCCCTTGCTGCCACCGCTTCAATCACTTCTTTTACCTGGCTGACTTTGATTTCACTGACAGGCAACGGGCGGCGTGATTGCCTGTCAATCCTGTTTCACGGTGTTTATGCCACTCGGCGGCAATGTTCCGAAAGGTATTACTGACAGCGGCTTGCCGTTCACGCTTTTCCTGTTGGGGTCTTGCCCCGATGCAAGCAAGCGGCGGGCGTTTTCGGCGGTTTGGCGGGCTTCTGCCAGTGATACGGTCGGATATTTGCCGATTGAAAGCGTTTTACGTTTGCCGTTATGTGAAAAGTCAAACCGCCATAACTTCCCGACACTCGTATTGATATACAGATACAAGCCCTTGCCGTCATTCAGCTTAAACGGTTTTTCGGCGGGCTTGGCGTTTTTGATTTGGCGGTCGTTCAGCTTCATTTTTACGGTATTTTCTCAAGGTATTTTTCAGATACCGCAAAAGATACCGTAAATTTTAGGTTGATTCAATTAGGCAGAAATAAGCGGGATTAGATGATATATAGATACCGAAACTAGCGGAAAGCCTTATATTTCTTGGCTTTGGTTTACGGCATTAGACTGCGATAGACAAAAAAATAACCGCTCTAAAAGCGGTTGTGGTGCCCGGAGCCGGAATCGAACCGGCACGGCCGGTTTAGGGCCGACGGATTTTAAGTCCGTTGTGTCTACCTATTTCACCACCCGGGCATAGGCTGTTTTATATTGAAATTTGGAGGCGGGGGCGCGGATTTGAACCGGCCTGTATAAGGGTTGCACCCCTTATAGCATAAACACTCTGCCACCCCGCCATGAAATGAGTGGAGGCGAGAGTCGGAATCGAACCGGCGTAGACGGATTTGCAATCCGCTGCATAACCACTTTGCTATCTCGCCAAACAAACTACCAGGTAGTATTCAAACTGGAGCGGGAAACGAGTCTCGAACTCGCGACCTCAACCTTGGCAAGGTTGCGCTCTACCAACTGAGCTATTCCCGCCGAATATCTGTTTTTGCTGCTGTTTCCGAAGAAGACGCAATTATTATGGATTTGAAACTTGTCGTCAAGGGGTTTGTTTTATTTTTTATTTGATTTCCTGCCACGCCATTTTCAGATAATAGAACATTGACCAGAGAGTTAATACAGATGCGATAAACATCAATATGTTACCTGTCAGGTAAAAAATATTGTCAAACTGATTGGAGGCTAAGAGCAATAAAAATATGGCGACCATTTGCGCGGCGGTTTTAAATTTGCCGATAGTGGCAACGGCAACGCTGCTGCGTCTGCCCATTTGCGCCATCCATTCCCTCAAGGCGGAAATGGTGATTTCCCTGCCGATGATGATAATGGCGAAGATAACATAAGTACGACCGAGACTGACCAACAGCAACAATGCGGTCGCTACCATCAATTTGTCCGCGACGGGATCGAGAAATGCGCCGAAATCGGAGGTTTGCTTCCAAAGCCTTGCTAAAAATCCGTCAAACCAATCGGTTACAGCGGCGAGTGCAAAGATGATAGCGGCGGTCCAATTAACGGTCTCCGGTGCAATCCACCCTTTTGGTAGGAAAAACAGCAAAGTAAAGACCGGAATCAGCAAAACGCGCATC
Source organism: Neisseria flava (assembly GCF_982712965.1). Lineage (NCBI taxonomy): Bacteria > Pseudomonadati > Pseudomonadota > Betaproteobacteria > Neisseriales > Neisseriaceae > Neisseria > Neisseria flava. The sequence goes on from NZ_CEXQBZ010000116.1 coordinate 50,421, forward strand.
CAAGTCAGAAAAATCGGTATGTTCCAAGGCATGATTTACCTTTGATGTGTTTATGATAGTTAATTTGCCTATTATAACGGACTTGCTTGTCTGTCTGAAAGCTTGTATTCAAACCATCTTTCAGCCAATAAAACTTCTCAAGTCTGTTTGTTTTTTCGATAAAACCTACATTGAGGCAGCCATTCTTTTTGACACGGGTCGTCAATAAATGACTTTAAAACGCTTTGAAAGGTTTGATTTTGGGCGTTGTATATGTTGCCTTTTAGATAACACGACGCGTAATAATGCGCCAACAAATCCGCCTGCTGCTCCATATTCAGCACACTGAAATGACAAATATCGGACAGCTTGGGATAGAGATAGGCACGACGGCGACGATAGCCTCCGCTGACGAACAAAAATAATCCGCCCAACCAAGTTTTGAAGCCTTGTTGATACTGCCAAACATGGGTCAATTCATGAATCATCCATATTTGATAGGAAGCGGAAGCAAGGGCGAAGTCGTCAGGGCAGTTATTACGCGGGAAATAGATGTTTCCATTGGGCGAAACGGCAACCTGCATGGTCGGCAGACAAGGAATGCCGCGATAGATTTTGACGCGGGCGTAATCAATGCTGTCGGCAAAAATCAGCTTTGCCATTTTGATCTCGTTGTCCGTCAGCCTGCGCCAGCGTTTGCTCATATCTTGTCCTTGTTACTTTCATGACGGCCGAGGTCGTCTGAAAACGATTGTTCTACCTTAACAGTCATTCAGCTACGTTTACAACCGATACTGCCATATCCCCTAGCTTTATAGTGGATTAAATTTAAATCAGGACAAGGAGACGAAGCCGCAGACAGTACAGATAGTACGGAACCGATTCACTTGGTGCTTCAGCACCTTAGAGAATCGTTCTCTTTGAGCTAAGGCGAGGCAACGCCGTACTGGTTTAAAATTAATCCACTATATTTGCGCCAACATCATCACAAACCTTACAGCATGAAGGTCGTCTGAAATTTTTCAGACGACCTTTTGAATGTGTCAAACAAACTACTGTCCTGAATCTTTCGGTTTCTGATCGGCATTACCAAACAATTTGTCCATAGGGGTCAGATTGATCGCATTGCCTTGGCTGACGATCCATTTGTCTTCCACCCGCCAAACACCTGAACTGTCTTCCACGCGCAGATACCAATGGTTGGTCGGTGTCAGGGGTTTGAAAGTCGCTTCATACTCCATACGGCCGTTTTGGGCTTCCGGGCTGACGGCGCGCAGTTTGACGGTTTGGTCTTCCGATTTTTTAGTCGGGTGCATCAAGAGAAGATTCAAAGGCTGCTTGGAATCGAATTCTCCGCTGACGAACACTTTGGCAGCATCCTTATCCGGACTGATCAGCACTTGCACCTGTATATGACGCTTCACCGCTTCTTCATCGCGGTGAAGCTGGATGTCGATGTGTTTGCCGTCTTTGTAATAGTCGTCCGTTACCAAGTCGGTTGTATGCTCTTTGGCGACAAAGAACATGGAGACACTGGCAATCACGACAAAAATAGGACCCGCCATCAATACCCACGGCCAAATGTGTTTGTACCAAGGTTTGACTTGTTTTTGCTCGGACACGTTTTATTCTCCGATAAAGGTTGCTTCTTCTTCCAAGATGATGGGTTCACCATCTGCTTTGCCGGTTTCGCGATAAGTGAAGGTAAACTCAATCGGATGGCTGCCCTTGTTTGCATATTCGGGAATGGTGGAAACTTGGACAGGAATGGTCAACGTTTGGCGCGGTGCGATTTTCACACCGCCTTCCGGCAGTCCGGTCAGGGCAATTTCTTCAAAGCCTTTGACTGCCGCAGTCATCACTTGTTCGTTTTCGCTATTGTTGATAATGCGCAGGTTGTAAGCGTTTTCCAGCCAACCTTTGCTGTTTTCGCGCACCATCACGCCGCGGTCTTTCAGAATATCGACTTCGACCATTTTACGGGTCGAAAGTCCGACCAAGAAAGCGATGATGACCACCAGTAAAACTGCGCCGTATCCCGCAACACGCGGACGTTTCAAGCGTTTTTTGATGTCGCTTTCAAGATATTCGTGTTCCAACGCGCCTTCGGTCGTATAGCGAATCAAGCCGCGCGGATAGCCCATTTTATCCATGATTTCGTCGCAGGCATCAATGCAGGCAGCACAGCCGATACATTGGTATTGCAAACCGTTGCGAATGTCGATACCGACGGGGCAAACTTGTACGCACATGGTGCAGTTGATGCAATCGCCCAATCCGCTGTCTTCCTTATTAGCAGTTTTCTTGCGTGCGCCGCGCGGTTCGCCGCGTTCGGCATCGTAAGAAATAATCAGCGTGTCTTTATCGAACATCGCGCTTTGGAAGCGTGCATACGGACACATATGCAGGCACACTTTCTCGCGCATGATGTGGGCAAAGAAGAAAGTAACAAAGCCGTAGAACGCTGCGGCAAACATTGCGCCACCACCCGCTATCCCAGTAAACAAGTCGGGAACAAACTGGCGAATCGGAACAAACCAACCGGCAAAGGTAATACCCGTCCACGCGCAAAAGAGGAAAATCAGCAGGGCTTTGGTTGCCTTGATGCGGATTTTAGTGAAATTCCACGGCGATTTTTCCAGCTTCAAGCGTTTGTTGCGGTCGCCTTCAACCAAGTTGTCGATCCACAGCATGATTTCGGTGTAAACCGTCTGCGGGCAGGAATAGCCGCACCACAAACGTCCGGCAATCGTCGTCCACCAAAACAGCCCGAAAGCGCAAATCATCAGCAACAGGGCGAGGTAAATCAAGTCGCCCATACCCAGCGACAATCCGAAAATGAAGAAATGTCGGTCCGGAATATTGAAAAGCACCGCCTGACGGCCGCTCCAGTTGAACCACGGAATCACATAAAACACAAACTGGGTCGCCAATACGGCGGCAATACGCAATTTGGCGAACCGCCCTTCCGCTTTTTTCGGATGGATGCGCTCGCCTTCGGGATGGATTTGGATGACGCTGGATTTGGGTTTTGAGGGTTTGGGCGGAGCGGTTTTTGCCGTTTTTTCTGTTGAGGGTGTGGTGTTTTCAGCTTGGTTTTCGGGTGACATAATCAGTGTTCCTTAATCGAAGTGCACACAAGCCTTTTGTCATGGTAGTAGTTTGATGCAAGTATTTTCAGACGGCCTTTGGAGTGCATATAAAATCATAACATTTGACTCTATGCAAAGCAAAAGCGGGGCTTGCCCTTAACAATGGTTGCGGTACTCCTGCCTCATACAAGGCCGTCTGAAAAGAGCAGTATTCAAAGACTTACGGAATAAGCGCAGGTTTATACTTATAGTGATTTCCTATTTGTCCGATAAAAAATTTACAACATACTGTTTCAAAACGAAATAACAGTTAATATCATCTATCCCGTCCGTTTCAGACGGCCTATTGGAAATCATGCCGCCTGACAATGCAAATATAAAAGGCCATTCTTGAAAGCACGGCTGATTCAGGCGATAATCGACACACTTTTTTCAAATTTCCAATCTTGTCCAAGGAAGGTCAAACCATGTCTCAACTGGCAAACGCAATCCGTTTCCTCTCGGCCGATGCCGTTCAAAAAGCAAATTCCGGCCATCCCGGCGCGCCTATGGGTATGGCAGAAATGGCGGAAGTATTGTGGACGAAATTCCTGTACCACAACCCCGCCAACCCCAAATTCTACAACCGCGACCGCTTCATCCTCTCCAACGGCCACGCGTCCATGCTGTTGTACAGCCTGCTGCACCTGACCGGCTACAACCTGAGCATTGAAGACCTGAAAAACTTCCGTCAGCTGCACAGCAAAACCCCCGGCCACCCCGAATACGGCTACACCGACGGCGTGGAAACCACGACCGGCCCGTTGGGACAAGGTATTGCCAACGCGGTGGGCATGGCATTAGCGGAAAAAATCCTTGCCGCCGAGTTCAATAAAGACGGTTTGAACATCGTCGATCACTATACTTATGTCTTCATGGGTGACGGCTGCCTGATGGAAGGCGTATCGCACGAAGCCTGTTCGCTCGCCGGCACTTTGGGATTGGGCAAACTGATTGTTTTATATGATGACAACAATATTTCCATCGACGGCAAAGTGGACGGCTGGTTTACCGAGAACATCCCGCAACGCTTTGAAAGCTACGGCTGGCACGTCGTTCCCAACGTAAACGGTCACGACACCGCCGCTATTCAAGCCGCTATCGAAGCCGCACGCGCCGAAACCGGCAAACCGTCCATCATCTGCTGCAAAACCTTAATCGGTAAAGGCAGTGCCAATAAAGAGGGCAGCCATAAAACCCACGGTGCGCCTTTGGGTGCGGACGAGATTGAAGCTACTCGTAAACATTTGGGTTGGGCTTATCCTGCGTTTGAAATCCCTCAAGAAATCTATGCTGCATGGGATGCAAAAGAAAAAGGTGCGAAACTTGAAGCCGAATGGAACGAGCTCTTCGCTCAATATCAAGCCAAATATCCTGCCGAAGCCGCAGAATTTGTGCGCCGTATGGATAAAAAACTGCCTGAAAACTTCGACGCTTACGTTCAAGCTGCATTGAAAGAAGTGTGTGCCAAAGCAGAAACCATCGCCACCCGTAAAGCCAGCCAAAACAGCATTGAAATCCTCGCTAAAGAGCTGCCTGAGTTGGTGGGCGGTTCTGCCGACTTGACTCCGTCCAACCTGACTGACTGGTCAAACAGCGTTTCCGTTACCCGCGAACACGGCGGCAACTATATTCACTACGGTGTGCGCGAGTTCGGCATGGGCGCAATCATGAACGGCCTTACCCTGCATGGCGGTGTGAAACCATTCGGCGCGACTTTCCTGATGTTCAGCGAATACGAGCGTAATGCCTTGCGCATGGCTTCACTGATGAAAATCAACCCCGTCTTCGTCTTCACCCACGACTCCATCGGTTTGGGCGAAGACGGTCCGACCCACCAACCTATCGAGCAAACTGCTACCCTGCGCCTGATTCCGAATATGGACGTATGGCGCCCGTGCGACACCGCCGAATCCTTGGTAGCGTGGGCAGAAGCCACAAAAGCCGAAGACCACCCGTCCTGCCTGATTTTCAGCCGTCAAAACCTGAAATTCCAAGCGCGCAACGAGCAACAACTGAACGACATCAAACGCGGCGGCTACGTCATCAGCGAAGCCCAAGGCAACGCCCAAGCCGTCATCATTGCCACCGGCTCCGAAGTCGAGCTGGCCTTGGAAGCGCAAAAAGCCCTCGCCGCGCAAAACATCGCCGTACGCGTCGTCTCCATGCCGTCCACCAACGTATTCGACCGCCAAGACGCCGCCTATAAAGCCGCCGTCCTACCCGAAGGTCTGCCGCGCGTTGCCGTAGAAGCCGGACATGCCGACAGCTGGTACAAATACGTCGGACTGAACGGCGCAGTCGTCGGCATCAACCGCTTCGGCGAATCCGCCCCTGCCGAACTGCTGTTCAAAGAATTCGGCTTTACCGTGGACAATGTGGTTGATACTGTGAAATCAGTGCTGTAAACGGCTGCCATCGCATCAAAGGTCGTCTGAAAACGGAAGATAAGGTTTTCAGACGACCTTTTTCCTTTAAAGCCGCCCAAACCGGTTTAACAGAAATCCAACCCATACAGTGGCGCAACCCTTCCTACGCCAACGAAGTTGCATAGAAACGCCGAATAAAGCAGCATCTGAAGCCCCTCCTATTCCTGATAATCTTTTGCCATATCTTGAAAGCCGCACCGCTAAACCGTAAAATTACACCTTACTAAATTTGATATAAATTTACATCTAACCCATCTTACCCGCCAATTATGATGACTCGCCTTGCTACCTATCGGAAAACCCTCCTCATCTGCCTGATTTTATGGGCATCCATCGTCGCTGTTTTCTCCGTCGAACGTTTCTTCATGCTGTACCATTTCGTTTCAGACGACATCCGCAGCCGTTACGCGGGCGATTTGGCGGCTTTGTTTGTCAAAGGGCTGCTGTTCGACATCAAAATCGCCTCCGTTGCCGCCGCCTTCCCCTTCCTGATCGGGCTGTTCGGACTGACTTCTCAAAAAACTGCCGCCTTTACCCTACGCCTCCTGCCTACCGTCGCAACCGTCCTTTTCCTGACCGCCTTTGCCGCCGCGCTGGGTAACTGGTTCTATTACAGCGTTTACGACCGTCAATTTGACGTCTTTGTCTTCGGTCTAGCGGACGAAGACACCCGCGCCGTCCTGAAAACCGTCTGGTCGGACTATCCCGTCATCCCCTGTCTTGCCGCCTTGATTGCCGCAGCTTTCGTTTTCGGCAAAATATTCAGCCTCATCCGCCGCCGTACCCGCTTTCAGACGACCTCATGGGGAAAAACCGCTTGGATTGCCGCCATCCTCTTACCCGTCCTCGCGCTTGCCGCAGGCATACGCGGCTCGTTCGGCAAATTCCCCCTGCGTCAGACCGCCATGCAGATTTCTGCCGCACCGCAAATCAACAAACTCGTTCCCAACGCCCTGACCTCCCTAAGCTGGGCAGTCAACGAATACCGCAACAGCAACGACTTCCATCCCGTCTCCGACGAAGACGGCAGCCGGCTCATCAGTACCCTGCTCGATAAAAAAACCGACGCTGACTTGACGCAGCTCTTTGCCCAAACCGCCGCAAACGCCGCCGTCGAAAAACACCGTCCCAACGTCGTTCTCACCGTCATGGAAAGCATGAGCGCGCATCTCTTGAACATGGACAATCCCGAACGGGACCTCTTGGGCGAACTGGGCAAACACTGGCAGCAAGACTGGGTGTACCGCAAATTCGTTTCCGAGGGAGACGGCACCAGCGACACCCTGCACCGCTTCTTCGTCCGCAGCCCGCGCCTCAACCTCAGCCAATCCCTTGCTAAAAACAAAACCTTCCCCGGCAATATGTTCAAACCCTATCTCGATGCCGGCTACCGCGTCGTCTATATTACGGCGGGCAACGGCGGCTGGCGCGATTTCGACACCTTCCTGCGGCACTTGGGCGTCAACGAAATCATCGATGAAAACACCCTCAAAACCCGCTATCCCGAAGCAAAATCCGAAACATGGGGCGTACCCGACGAATTCATGTTCCGTTATGCCGAAGAAGAACTCGCGCGCGCCGAAAAAAGCGGCACGCCCGTATTCATCATGATGATGTCCGTGACCAACCATCCGCCCTACCACCTGCCCGCACCGCATCAGGTCAAAAACTTCCGCTTGGACGAACAAGAGCAAAAACGCCTTGCCAACCTCGCCTCAGGCAAAGAGCTGAATGAAATTTTCAACACCTTCCGATACAGCAACGACCAACTCGGACGCTTTATCGGCAAAGTGAAAACCATCGCGCCCGACACCATTATCGCCGCCACCGGCGACCACAATATGCGCGCCATCGGCTATCCCGAATCCGCCGATGTCGCACTCGGTCACAGCGTCCCCTTCTATCTGTACGTTCCGCAAGCCTACCGCGGCAGCGCCGAATATCATCCCGAACGCGCAGGTTCGCACAAAGACATCCTGCCGACCCTCTACAACTTAAGCCTGTCCAAATCGAGCTACTACCAAACCGGCTGCAACCTCACCGCCCCGCAACCCGATTCCGCATGGTGCGGCTACGGCTACAACCCCGAAGTCATCATCACCGAACGCGGCTTCTATCACCAACACAGCAAAGCATTCCACAAATGGGACAACCAAAACATCCAAACCGCTGAAAGCCGCCCAAGCACGCCGGACGGCGAAGACCAAGCCATTATCCGCCGCGCCTCAGCATATACACCGTTTCTTGAATGGCAGATAAACCGGATTGTCAGCACCCAATAAATCTGTTTATAAACATCAAAGGTCGTCTGAAAAGTTTCAGACGACCTTTTTATACCCATATAAACCGCCTTTGCTATAACGGTATTTACTTCACTTACCAAACTTGCCCACAAAACATTTTAAACCTACAATGCCGCTGTTTATCACATCTCCGAGCCCATCATGTTTTTCGTCCTTTCCCCCGCTAAAAACCTCAATGAAAAAGCCCCCGCACCCGTCAAAGAATTCACCCAACCCTACCTCTTGGCGGAAGCCGAAATCCTGATGCGCCAACTGCGTGAACTTGCTCCACAGCAAATCGCCGAGCTGATGCATGTCTCTGACAAAATTGCCCTCTTAAACGTCGAGCGCAACGCCGAATGGCATACACCGTTTACCCCCGACAACGCCAAACAGGCAGTCTTTATGTTCAACGGCGACGTTTACGAAGGCATCGCCGCAGACACCCTCAAACCCGAACAAATCCAATATCTGCAACAACACGTCCGCCTGCTTTCCGGCCTCTACGGCGTCTTACGCCCGCTGGATTTGATGCAGCCCTACCGTTTGGAAATGGGAACGGCGTTTGCCAACACGCGCGGCAAGAACCTGTATGAATTTTGGGGCGACACCATTACTGACCTGCTAAACGACACCCTTACCCAAGCCGGCAGCGACATATTGATCAACCTCGCATCACAAGAATATTTCAAATCCGTCAACACCCAAAAACTCAAAGCCCGCTTGATTACCCCCGTTTTCAAAGACGAAAAAAACGGCAAATACAAAATTATCAGCTTCTACGCCAAACGCGCGCGCGGACTGATGGTGCGCTATGCGGCGGAACACAATATTACCGACCCGGAAATGCTGAAAAATTTCGATTACGAAGGCTACTCATTTAACGCAGCGGCGTCCAATGAGTCTGAATGGGTGTTCATGCGCAAAGAACAAACCAAGTAAAAACAAAAAACTAAATACTCACTCCAAAATTTTGCTTGGCAAACCCGACAAATTTTATTATTATTTCCGCTTCAAGAGACGGAAGCGTGGCAGAGCGGTTTAATGCAACGGTCTTGAAAACCGTCGAGGGTTGATAGCCCTCCGTGAGTTCGAATCTCACCGCTTCCGCCATTTCTTGAAACAGCAAAACCAAGTAAAAATGAAGTGAAGCCCAGCCAACAGCATTTTTATTTGGTTTTACTTTATTCTAGGGAAACGCGGCAGAGAGGCTGAATGCAGCAGACTCGAAATCTGCTGAGGGTGCAAATCCTGCTCGAAGCTTCCCCAATCCCACCATATCGCTAAATTAAAATAATAAGCTACCGTAAAATGGTAGCTTTTTTGTTATCCGACTTATTGGTTTTTATTGTATATTCACATAGAAAATATTCACCTGCCGTCATTTCTGATTAAAAATAAAAGGTCGTCTGAAACCGTTTGACTCAACGTTTTCAGACGACCTTTTTAGTGTTTTAGTGTGTCCAAAGCTATATCACGAAGTCCAGCAGGTAAAAGTCTTCTTTGCCCACGCCGCATTCCGGGCATTTCCAATCGTCGGGGATGTCATCGAATTTGGTGCCGGGGGCGATGCCGTGTTCGGGGTCGCCGAGGTCTTCGTCGTAAATCCAGCCGCAGGGGCCGCACATGTATTGTGCCATGGTGTGTTCCTTCTGATATTTGAGGTCGTCTGAAAACGGTCGGTAAAAGGTTTTCAGACGACCTTTTGTTTGGTCTGTTTCAAAACCTTACGCCGCTTCCAATGCCGCGATTTCTTTGCGCAAGTGTTTCAACGCGGGGGTAACGATGGCGACGAACATGGCTTCGCGGACACGGCGTTGGGCGGGGCTGCGCATGAGGTAGCCTTTGGCGCCGGCGTGTAAGGCGGCGGATTGGGCGGCGGCAAGCGTCAGCTCGGAGGCGGCGGCGCGCAGTTTCAGCGTGGCGAGGTTGTCGGGCGTGTTGTTCCACGCCAAGTCCGCCAGTTGTTCGGTGGTTTGCCATGCTTCGTCCAAAGCGGCTTTGAGGCTGTCGTAGCCGTCATCGAGGTAGCTGTTAACATCGGCGTTGACGACGTTGGCGATGCGGATGATGCCGAGGCTGCCGTCGATTACGCCCGCGCCAATGCCGATTTGCAGCAGGATGAAGCCGGACTTGATGGAGGCGATGTAGTCGGAGAACTGTTCGGGCGCGGCGATCACGTCTTCGTCAGGGATGAATACGTCTTTGAAATTCAGGCTGAACGTGCGCGTGCCTTCGAGGGCGCAAAATTCGGGGCAGGCTTGCAGGGTTACGCCTTCCCATTGTCCGCCGGTGATGAACATGACGTAGCTGTCGCCAATTTGGGCGGTATTCGCCCAGATGTGGTCTTCGCCGATGTTGGAGACCCACGGCAGCGCGCCGTTGACTGTGTAGCCGCCGTCGACGCGCTCCGCTTGAAGATTGTGTTTTTCAATGCCGGCGAGGTGTTTGACCGTATTGGACATGCCCGTCCCCGCCAAGACTTTGCCTTGCAGGATGTCGGCGAGGTATTTGTCTTTGACGGCTTGGTTGGGCGTTTGGTGCAGATACCATGCGCAAGTGGCCTGACACCATGCGCTGAACGAGGTCGCGCCGCATTCTTTACCGACTTCGCGCAGGACGGCGATTTGCGTCGCTAAACCTAAGCCGTTGCCGCCTTCTGCTTCCGTACCGACTGCGCCGAATCCGCCGATGGCGCCGAGTTCGCGCATAAAATCTTCGGGATACAAACCATTGCGGTCGATTTCATCCACTAAGGGTTTGAGTTTAGCTTTGACGAGTTCGGCAACTTGAGACAATAAGGTTTCACGGTTCATGATCTTATCCTTGAAAATGTGTGAAGACGGCGCGGGAGCGTTCCGTTTGAGAGAGGATGCGGTCTGTTACAGGGACGGCATTTTTGAAAAAGGTCGTCTGAAAACGGGCAAACGGTTTTGCCGCCGCTTTTCAGACGACCTTGGGTTGGAATCAGGCGAACGCCTGCAATTCAGGGTTAATGTCTGTTTGCGCGACGTTGTTGACGTAGTTGCACAAAGTCGCCAAGGCAACGCCCATCACGACTTCGACAGCCTGCTGCTGGTTGTAGCCTGCGTCGAAGAAGGCTTTGAGTTCGGCATCGGATACCGCGCCTTTTTTCGCCATCACGGCTTGGGTAAACGCAGCGAGCGCGCCCAGTTTGGCATCGTCAAACTCGCCTGCCGCCAACGCGCGCGAGGCTTTGATGGATTGTTCGGACAGGAGTTTTTTCAGGGTTGCCAGTTTGGTGTGGCCTGCCACGCAGAAACCGCATTCGTTGGTGCGGGCGGCGATGATTTGGATGACTTCGACTTCACCGGGAGTCAGGCTGTTGGCGGCGTTCAATTTGCCGACTTCTTGATAAAACGCCAACGCTTCAGGCGCGTTTGCCAATACGCCGATGAGGTTGGGGATAAAGCCATTGTTTTTCAGCGCGGCTTCGACGCGGGGTTTTGCTGCTTCGGGAGCGGTTTCGACGGTGTGTACAGTTAAGCGTGCCATATTTATACCTTTGTTTTCAGTGTATTGAACGGAATGTGGCATACTACTCCGATTGGCGTTTTTCGGGAAAGACTGATTGGTTATGTGCTGCAAACCAAAAGTTATAAGCAAAAAAGGTCGTCTGAAAACGAGCGTAGCGAGTTGAACTGGTCCCCAAATCTTGGACACTCATAAAAGCCTTTTCAGGCGCTCTGTGCAAGCTGGGTTCTGTATGCGACA
>NZ_CEXQBZ010000117.1:0-47776 GCF_982712965.1 Neisseria flava
GCTGAGTCCTGTCGCATACAGAACCCAGCTTGCACAGAGCGCCTGAATAGGCTTTTATGAGTGTCCAAGATTTGGGGACCAGTTCAAATGGATTTGAGGCTTTCAGACGACCTTTTTGTATTGCTGCTTGTATTGGCAAGGATTTAAGGCAGTTTCAAGAAGTTTTCGCGGTAGTAGCGCATTTCCTCGATGCTTTCGAGAATGTCGTCCAAAGCCTGATGCGAACCGCGTTTCACCACGCCTTTGGCAACGGGTGGATTCCAACGTTTGGCGAGTTCTTTCAGGGTGGACACGTCCAGATTACGGTAGTGGAAATATGCTTCGAGGCGCGGCATGTATTTGACCATGAAGCGGCGGTCTTGATGGATGGAATTGCCGCACATCGGCGTGGCTTTTTCGGGAATCCATTGCACGATAAAGTCCAGCAGTTTTTGTTCCACTTCCGCTTCGGTCAGCCGCGATTCGCGCACGCGCTGGGTCAGCCCCGTGCGACCGTGGGTGGCGGTGTTCCATTCGTCCATGCCGTCGAGCAGTTCGTCGCTTTGGTGGACGGCATAAACTTCGGATTGCGCCAAGACGTTCAAATCAGAGTCAGTAATAATCATGGCGACTTCGATAATGCGTTCGCGTTCGGGGTTAAGCCCGGTCATTTCCATATCGAGCCAGCATAGGTTGCTTGCGTTTTGAGTCATTTCAGACGACCTTTTCCGTTGAAAACAATGGGCGGCATTATAAGGGATTTGATGTGCAAAGGTCGTCTGAAAAAGTTTCAGACGACCTTCGTTTTCCGTCAGGACGACAGGTTATCTCTTGTTTTCTATACCGAAACCGCCCCAGTTTGCTATAATGCCCAGTTTCATCAAACCGCAATACCACACTTTAAAGGACAAAAAATGGGTTTTCTGCAAGGTAAAAAAATCCTGATCACCGGCATGATTTCCGAGCGCTCCATCGCTTACGGCATTGCCAAAGCCTGCCGCGAACAAGGCGCGGATTTGGCGTTTACCTACGTTGTTGACAAACTGGAAGAGCGCGTCCGCAAAATGGCCGCCGAATTGGGTTCCGAACTCGTATTCCGCTGCGATGTCGCCAGCGACGAAGAAATCAACCAAGTTTTCGCCGATTTGGGCAAATATTGGGACGGCTTGGACGGCCTCGTCCACTCCATCGGTTTCGCACCGAAAGAAGCCTTGAGCGGCGACTTCCTCGACAGCATCAGCCGCGAAGCGTTTAACACCGCACACGAAATTTCCGCATACAGCCTGCCCGCATTGGCAAAAGCCGCCCGTCCGATGATGCGCGGCAGAAACTCCGCCATCGTCGCCCTGAGCTACTTGGGCGCGGTTCGTGCGATTCCGAACTACAACGTCATGGGCATGGCAAAAGCCAGCCTCGAAGCAGGCATCCGCTTTACCGCCGCCTGCTTGGGCAAGGAAGGCATCCGCTGCAACGGCATTTCCGCCGGCCCGATTAAAACCCTCGCTGCTTCCGGCATTGCCGATTTCAGCAAACTCTTAGGACACGTCGCTTCCCACAATCCGCTCGGCCGCAACGTAACCATTGATGAAGTAGGCAACACCGCCGCCTTCCTGCTCTCCGAACTCTCTTCAGGCATTACCGGCGAAATCACTTACGTTGACGGCGGTTACAGCATCAACGCCCTGAACGACGAAGAGGCGTAATGATTTGTAATATTTCGTAGAAAAAGACAACTTATTACTCAAAAATCCGTCTGAATAAGTGGTGTAAAAAAGTTACACTCCGATTTCAGACGGTTCTTTTTTCATATAAAAGGCGGCATATTTCGGGAATTTTGTCATAAAAACAAATTTTAACTTTTATAAAATTTGTTTAACGAATAACACGATACTATGCCTGCCGGTTTGGAAAAGTCCGTCCGTCGCTTCGGATGCGCTTTTTTAAAAATTTCACTCTATTATCCACAAACATACAGGAGGACGTTTATGTCTATTGCTTCAGAATTCAAACAGTTTATTATGCGCGGCAACGTTATAGACTTGGCAGTCGGTATGGTCGTCGGTACTGCGTTCAGCGGCATCGTTAAATCTTTGGTTGACGACGTAATCATGCCCCCTATCGGTCTGTTGATCGGCGGCGTTGACTTCTCCAACCTGTTCATTACCCTGAAAGACGGCGCTCAAGCTGCTCCGGAAGGCGGCTATGCCAGCTTGGCAGCAGCCCAGGCAGCTGGTGCCGTTACCCTGAACCTCGGCCTGTTCATTAACTCCGTTATCAGCTTCCTGATCATTGCTGCTGCGATTTTTGCCGTTATCAAAGCGTTGAACTCCATGAAAAAAGCCGAAGCACCTGCCGAAGAAGCACCTGCAGAGCCTAGCGAAGAAGTATTGCTGTTGCGCGAAATCCGCGACTCTTTGAACAAAAAAATAATCTAATCTTTTGAAGATTTGAAATAAAAGGTCGTCTGAAGCCTAATATGCCGTTTCAGACGACCTTTGCTTAATTAATATTAAGCGTTGATGTTTATTGCAGACGCTTGGCTTCGTCTAGGACGGCGTTGACGACATCGGCACCGAAGAGGGCGTTGACATCGGTTTCGTCGAAGACGTATTTGGCATGGCAGAAATCGCAGTCGATTTGGATGCTGCCTTGTTCTGCGACCACGCCGCCGACTTCTTCGCCGCCCAGCATAAGCAGCATATCGCTGACTTTTCCGCGCGAACAGGTGCAGGCGAATTCGATATTTTCGGGGTCGAAGACGCGCGGAGGGGTTTCGTGGAAGAGACGGTAGAGGACGTGTTGTGCGTCCAGCCCGGTCAGTTCTTCGGGAGTCAGGGTTTGAGCCAGCGTGCCGACGTGTTCCCATGATGCCGCGTCAGGTTCTGTCTCAGGCAGGCGTTGCACCAAAAGTCCGCCGCAGGCATCGTCTGATGAGGCAAGGACGATTTGGGTATCGAGCTGTTCGGAGCGTTTGGTGTAGTTGATAAGCATTTGGGCGATGCTGCCGCCTTCGAGCGGGACGACACCCTGCCAAGGTTCTGCGTCTTTGGGCTGAAGGGTGAGAACGAAGACGCTGTTGCCGCCGAGAAGGTCGGTCAGGCTTTCATCGTCGTTGATGTCGGCGGTTTCGTCCCAACGTGCGGTGGCGCGGACGGTTTGGTCGGAAGTGGCTTCGACGACGAGCATTTTCAGACGACCTTGTCCTTGAACTTGGACGATGAGCGTGCCGTCGGTTTTGAGGTTGCCGGACAGAAGCGCGCCTGCGGCAAGGAGTTCGCCTAAGGCACGGCGGATGGCGGGGGGATAGTGTTTTTGTCCGACGATGTGTTTCCATACGTTTTCAAGGCGGACGTGCAGGCCGCGAACGGGCATATCGTCGAAGATGAAGCGGGTGCGGATGTCGGCGTGGTTGATTTGGGTTTGCGGCATAAATTCCTCTGTTATATCTGGATGACGGCTTGACGGCTATATGGTTGCGTCCGCAGGGAAATCAAGGTCGTCTGAAAACGTTTTGGAGAAACCTGCGCCCTTGGTTTTCAGACGACCTTTTTGTTTTTGAACTGATTGATGATTTGAGCAAACGTGCGGCTAGTGTTTCCCCGACCGCCACACCGACCAGATAATCCACAGGCTGTTGGCGAAGGCGATCAGGTAGCCGACGAAGCCGATAAACTTGGGGCCGGTCTCTATACTCATGACGATGGACGAGCCGATAATCAGGGCGGCGGTGACGATGCCCATGGTCAGGCGGTTGGCGGCGCTGTCGATTTGATGGCTGATGCGGTCTGACTGCTTGAGGTCTAGGGTGATGCCGAATTTGCCTTTTTGCAGCATTCTAGTCAGCCTGAAGAAGTCTTGCGGCAGCGACTCTGCCATTTGCAACAGGGTGCGCAGTTGCGTTTTGGCGTTGCGGGCGATGTGGGCGGCGGAGGCTTGTTCTTTGACGGCGGCTTCGGTGATGGGTTTGGCGCGTTCGAGCAGTTCGATACTGCCGTCGAGCCGTTTGACGACGCCTTCGAGGGTGATGAGGGTTTTGAAGAGCATCACGAGGTCGCCGGGCAGGGTCAGCCCGTGGCGGCGCATGATGGAGGTAATGTCGTTGATGACTTGGCTGACACGCAGGTCGCGGATGGGCGTGTGTTCGTAGTTGAGCAGCATTTCCAAAACGTCTGCACCGAGCAGGTTTTCGTCGGGCAAATCGCCCTGCGCCCAGTCGCTGAGAACGTATTGGATGAGCAGCGCGTCGTTGTTGGTCAGGGCGTTGATGAGGTTGAGGATTTCGCGGCGGCGGGTGTTGCCGAGGTGTCCGACTAGCCCGAAGTCGATGAAGGTGATGCCGCCGTTGTCGTTGATGAAGATGTTGCCCGGATGGGGGTCGGCATGGAAAAAGCCTTGCCGCAGCATCATGGTGAAGAGGGTGTCGGTAATCCGTCCGGCAAGTCCGCTGCGCAAGGTGTGGGGCATGGTTTCAAGGTCGGCGTCTTTCAGGAGCGTGCCGCCGATGTAGTCTTGTACGAGGATGTGACGGTTGGAAATTTCGGGATAGACGGCGGGGATGCGGACCAAGGGGTCGTCTGAAAAGGTCTGACCGAAGCGCTGCATATAGCGCAGCTCCACCGATAAATCGGTTTCTTTTGCCAGACTTTTGGCAAAATACGCGACCATCAATACGGGCTGATAGCGGCGCACTTCGGGAATTTCGGATTCCATCAGTCGAGCGAGGTGGTTCAAAATCCGCAAATCCGCCTGAATGACCGGCTCGATGTCGGGGCGTTTGACTTTGACGGCGACGGCGGTTCCGTCTAAAAGTTCGGCGCGGTGTACCTGCGCTACCGACGCGCTGCCTGCGGGTTTCGGGTCTATGCTGCGGAATACTTCGGAAACGGGTTTGCCCAGATAGGCTTCGACCAAAGTATAGATTTCAGACGACGGTATCGGTGTGACGTTGCTTTGCAGTTGTTCAAACTCTTCAATCCACTCCGCCCCGAAAATATCGACCCGCGTGGACAATACCTGACCGAGTTTGACGAAGGTCGGCCCCAACTCTTCAAACGCTTTGCGAAAGCGTCGCGGCGTACTCATATAACGGCTGTCGGGATGCACTTCGTCTCCGCCCGCCGCGCCCAAACGGATACGCTGAACAAAGCCGCCCAAGCCGTATTTCGTCAGTACGGTAATAATTTCGCGCATTCTGGAAAAGTCGCGCATAGCGAGCAGAGTGGGTATCATCATCGGTTGAGTATCTTTGCAAATTTTTTTATAAACAACGCTTTAACGCAATATAACAGACGCTTTTTTGCCAAACATCCTGTTTTTTATATACAATCGCCTGCATATCCTAGATACAGAATAACATAATAGCAGGCGGCAGACAGGTCGTCTGAAAATGGAATCAGTCAAACATGAAAGCCTTATCCAGGCTGGCGGCACTATTGGTTTCGGCCTGTATGCTGTCCGGCATTCATTTTGCAAGCGCCGACGATCTCGATTCGTTCGTCAAAAACAGGCAGCAGGTTTTAAACCAATTTGAAGATGCAAAACAGCCTGTCCCCGCACAGGCTCCGCAGATAAATTTCCAACCCGCGCGCGCGGCAACTCCCGTTGTACATTCCATTCCTTCAGCTTCGGCAGCACCCGACCGTGCATCGAGAAGTTCAGACAGTGCCGACGAACTCATCGGCAGCGCGATGGGGCTTTTGGGTGTTGCCTACCGTTACGGCGGCACATCAGCATCCACAGGTTTCGATTGCAGCGGCTTTATGCAGCATATCTTCAGACGCTCAATGGGGCTGAACCTCCCCCGTACCTCCGCCGAACAGGCAAAAATGGGTGTCGGCATATCCCGCGGCGAATTACAGCCGGGCGATATGGTATTTTTCCGCACGATGGGACGCGGCAGGATTTCCCATGTCGGACTCTACATCGGCAACGATCGTTTCATCCACGCTCCGCGTACCGGTAAACGCATTGAAATCACCAGCCTCAGCAACAAATACTGGAACGCCAAATACGCCTTTGCACGCCGCGTGAAGAAAAACGATCCGTCCCGTTTTCTCAATTAAGTTTAGGAAAGCAACAACGTGAGTATGCCTGAAATGCCAAAATGGTACGACGACGACGGGCAAATCGTATCCTGCACTGAAAAAGTGAAAGTCATGACGGAAAACATGACCGAGCTTTATCAAACAGCACAAGACGCATTTGAAGACGCGCTTCTGATGGGCTGCAGTGAAAAACAGTTGCGCGAATACCTGCAAGCCTTGATTGAAGGTGTGGAAAACCCATATCGGAAAGCTTAGTCGACAATATATTCCCTACAACGGTATGGCTTTTGCCATGCCGTTTTTTATGGACTGTAAAACAGCAAGGTCGTCTGAAAGCTGCAATATGCTTCAGACGACCTTTTTTGCTTGCCCAAATCGGAGCCTGTGTCATGTAATGCAAAGAAACTCTATGATATTTATCAAGATTATGCCAATGCTGAAACTGTAAAGTTTTTTCAGTTTGTCAACAGTCTGCTAGAATAGCGCGTTTTGGCGTTGGGTGTTGTCCCGATGTCGTCTGAAAACAGCTTTGCGGCACTTTGACAGGATAATCCTTTCGGAGAGCCGTATCTAGAAAGGCTTTTTATGGATAACTTTACCGAATTGCTGCACCAATGGGTTCAGAAAATCAACGATCCGATGTGGACAGGGCTGGTGTATGTATTGTTGGGAGCAGGTCTGTTCTTCACACTTGCCACCGGTTTCGTACAATTCCGCCTGCTCGGACGCAGTATCAAAGAAATGCTCGGCGGCCGCAAACAAGGCGATGATCCGCACGGTATTACGCCGTTTCAGGCTTTCGTTACCGGACTTGCCAGCCGCGTAGGCGTGGGCAACATCGCGGGCGTGGCGATTGCCATCAGCGTCGGCGGTCCGGGTGCGGTATTCTGGATGTGGATTACCGCATTAATCGGCATGAGTTCGGCGTTTGTCGAATCTTCGCTGGCGCAGTTGTTCAAAATCCGCGATTACGACAACCATCATTTCCGCGGCGGTCCTGCTTACTATATTACTCAAGGTTTGGGTCAGAAATGGTTGGGTATCGTATTTGCATTGAGCCTGATTTTCTGCTTCGGATTCGTTTATGAAGCTGTTCAAACCAACACCATCGCCGTAACCGCCAAAGCCGCGTGGGGCTGGGACGAACATGCG
Source organism: Neisseria flava (assembly GCF_982712965.1). Lineage (NCBI taxonomy): Bacteria > Pseudomonadati > Pseudomonadota > Betaproteobacteria > Neisseriales > Neisseriaceae > Neisseria > Neisseria flava. The sequence continues at coordinate 7,176 of NZ_CEXQBZ010000117.1, forward strand.
GTCGGCGTCGCACTGGTCATTATGACTGCGCCGATTATTTTCGGCGGCATCCGTCGCGTTTCCCGCTTCGCCGAAATGCTTGTCCCGCTGATGGCAACTTTATATCTGCTGATGGCGCTCTACATCATCATCACCAACATTAGCCTGATTCCGCATGTTTTCGGTCAGATTTTTAGCAGCGCGTTCAAATTTGAGGCTGCCGGTGGCGGCCTGCTCGGCGGTTTGATTTCCCAAACCATGATGATCGGTATCAAACGCGGTCTGTATTCTAACGAAGCAGGTCAAGGTTCCGCGCCCAACGCCGCTGCGGCTGCCGAAGTCAAACACCCTGTTTCCCAAGGTATGATTCAGATGTTGGGTGTATTCGTCGATACGATTATTGTGTGTTCTTGCACGGCGTTTATCGTGTTGGTGTACCAACAACCTTACGGCGATTTGAGCGGCGCAGAGTTGACCCAAGCTGCGATTGTCAGCCAAGTCGGCGCATGGGGCGCAGATTTCTTGGCAATCATTCTGTTTATGTTTGCCTTCTCTACCGTCATCGGCAACTATGCCTATGCCGAATCAAACGTGCAGTTCATCAAAAACCATTGGCTGCTGACCGCCTTGTTCCGCATGATGGTATTGGGCTGGGTGTATTTCGGCGCTGTCGCCAACGTGCCGCTGGTTTGGGATATGGCGGATATGGCGATGGGTACGATGGCATGGATCAACCTTGTCGCCATCCTTCTCCTCTCTCCGCTTGCCTTCCTGCTGTTGAGGGACTACACGTCGAAACTGAAAATGGGCAAAGACCCCGTCTTCAAACTTTCCGAACATCCGGGCTTGAAACGCAAAATCAAATCCGATATTTGGTAAATCAAAAAAACCGCCCTGTAATGGGGCGGTTTTTTATAGCGGACTGAAATGGCAAAACGCCTGTGCTTATGCTTTCGAACACATAAAAAGGTCGTCTGAAAAGCCCTGTTTCGGGTTTTCAGACGACCTTTGCAATATTCAGACTCAACGTTCGGAAGGCTCAAACCTTCTTCAAAACCACCATATGCCGTTCTGCATCCAAGCCGGGGACGTGGAGGGCTTCGACGCGTTCGACGGCGACGGTGTCGGGGAGTTTGGCGATTTCTTCTTCGGGGTACACGCCTTTCATGGCGACCCAGCGGCCGCCGTCTTTCAGCAGGTGTGCCGTCCAGTTGACGAAGTCGGCGAGTTCGGCGAAGGCGCGGCTGGTGATGATGTCGGCTTGTAAGTCTTGAACGGCTTCGACGCGGCCGCTGACGACGCGGACGTTACTTAGTCCGAGTTCGATGACGGCTTGTTGCAGGAAGGCGGTTTTTTTGGTGTTGGCGTCCAGAAGGGTGATGTTGAGGTCGGGGCGGCAGATGGCGGCGGGAATGCCGGGCTGTCCGCCGCCGGAGCCGACATCCAGCATAGTGTGCGCGCCTTGGAGGTAGGGGAGCAGGGTCAGGCTGTCGAGCAGGTGGTGGCTGACCATTTGCGCTTCGTCGCGCAGGGCGGTGAGGTTGTAGGTATTGTTCCACTTTTTGAGCAGGCCAGTATAGGCGAGCAGCTGGGTTTGCTGTTCTGCGGATAGGTCCAAACCTAATGCCTGTATGCCTGATTGGAGTTGCTGTGTCGGGGTCATGGTGTTTGTCCGTGTTGTGTCGGGCGTTATGGTAGCGGAAAAAAAGGTCGTCTGAAAGGCGTGGGGTTATTAAGGGATTAGATTCTCAGAGCAGTGGAGTTGTAGCGTGGGCTTTGCCCGCGAAACTTGTTGTCTGACAATTTGAAACTGTCTTTATTTTCACATTTATTTCGTGGGCAAAGCCCACGCTACGGGTTTCAGACGACCTTTCCTGCGTTTTCCAGCATTAAGACAAATTGTGCCAAGTCTTGCGGCAGCGGAGCTTTTAAGATGAGTTTTTCGCCTGTCAGCGGGTGGTCGAGGTGCAGCTCGGCGGCGTGGAGGAACATCCGTTTCAAACCGAGTTTCTGGAGGCGTTTGTTGGCTTGGTAGTCGCCGTAGCGTTCGTCGCCGGCGATGGGGCATTGCTGGGATTGGAGGTGGACACGGATTTGGTGGGTGCGGCCGGTTTTCAGGGTGGCTTGCACGAGGGTGAGGTGCGAGAGACCGACTTGGTGCAGGAGGTCGTCTGAAAAGCGGTTGAGCACGCGGAAGATGGTGTGCGCGGATTGGCCGTCTTCGTTGACGCGCACCATTTTTTCGCCTTGTGCGCCGGTGTATTTGAACAGGGGCAGTTTGACGTGGAAGCTGTCGTTCGGCAGTTTGCCTACGCCCAGCGCGAGGTAGATTTTCTTGGGGTGGTCGTTGCGGATGGCTTCGTGCAGTTTGACGAGTGCGCTGCGTTTTTTGGCGATCATCAAGAGGCCGCTGGTGTCTTTGTCGAGGCGGTGGACGAGTTCGAGATAGCGGGCTTCGGGGCGGGCGCGGCGGATTTGTTCGATGACGCCGAAGCTCACGCCGCTGCCGCCGTGGACGGCGGTGCCTGCTGGTTTGTCGATGACGAGTAACGCGTCGTCTTCGTAGATGATGGTAAATTCGCGCGCGGGTACGGCTTGGGCGCGGTTTTCAGACGACCTTTGCTTTTCGGCGGTGTGCACGGGCGGGATGCGGAGCAGGTCGCCTGTTTGGATGCGGCTGTCGGGCTTGCAGCGTTTTTTGTTCAGGCGCACTTCGCCGGCACGGATAATGCGGTGGATATGGCTTTTGGGTACACCTTTGAGAATTTTTATCAGATAGTTGTCAAGGCGTTGGCCAGCTTCGTGTTCGGCGACGGTAATCAGGCTGACTGAATCTTTGCTTATTGCGTGCGTTTTCATCTATAATCCCGAACATCCGTTTCGGCAGAAACCTGTACAAACAGGCCGTATGGGACGGATGGTATTGTTAAAACGAGATTTTATATTAAAAACGCACTCTGCAAAGCATTTTCCCTGCGTTTATGCCAAAGCCCGTAAACGCAGGAGCGTAATTAAGTTTGATTTGATTTTGCCGATTTGACCGGGCATAAGACGAGGGGCGGGTGTTTGACAAACCTGCCGCGCCGCACCGTTCGAAACTTCCGGCATAACGATAATAAGAAGATGTCGGCTACCTGTTTTCTAAGCCGGACCTGTACCGTCCGGACTTCGGCGGCGGACGGAGCGTTCCGTCGCATTGTTCTTTATTGCCTTCTTTATCCGTACCCTTCCGCACACGGCCGCATTGTTTTGGGCGGCGTGCAACCTTGCGGACTTCAATTCAAAAACTGATTGCTCATCCGGGTTTCTGCATCCCGCGCCGAAAAGGGGCGTGGGCTATGCCCAATCCCATCTGCCTCGCAGAGTGTCTGACAAAGAGCAGGCAGGTCGTCTGAAAAAGGCTGCCCGCCTGTGCGAGGTAATCATTATGAAAAGAATGTTGTTCAATGCAACGCAGGCCGAAGAGCTGCGCGTTGCTATTGTCGATGGGCAAAACCTTTTGGATTTGGACATCGAAACGCTGGGTAAAGAGCAGCGCAAAGGTAATATTTACAAGGGTATCATCACCCGTATCGAGCCGTCGCTGGAAGCATGTTTCGTGGATTACGGAACCGACCGCCACGGCTTTTTGCCGTTTAAGGAAGTATCGCGTTCGTATTTCCGCGATTACGAAGGCGGCAGGGCGCGTATTCAAGACGTGCTCAAAGAAGGCATGGAAGTCATCGTTCAAGTCGAAAAAGACGAACGCGGCAACAAAGGTGCGGCGCTGACCACCTTCATCAGCCTTGCCGGACGCTATCTGGTATTGATGCCGAACAACCCGCGCGGCGGCGGCGTATCCCGCCGTATCGAAGGCGAAGAGCGTCAAGAACTCAAAGCCGCTATGGCAGAACTCGACATTCCGAACGGCATGAGCATCATCGCGCGTACCGCCGGTATCGGCCGCAGCGCGGAAGAGTTGGAATGGGATTTGAACTACCTCAAACAGCTTTGGCAGGCGATCGAAGAAGCAGGAAAAGCACACCACGACCCTTACCTGCTTTTCATGGAAAGCTCGCTGCTCATCCGTGCCATCCGCGACTATTTCCGTCCCGACATCGGTGAAATTCTGGTGGACAATCAAGAGGTTTACGATCAAGTTGCCGAGTTTATGAGCTACGTCATGCCGAGCAACGTAGGTCGTCTGAAACTCTATCAAGACCACACGCCGCTGTTCTCCCGCTTCCAAATCGAACACCAAATCGAAAGCGCGTTCGCCCGCAGCGTCAGCCTGCCTTCAGGCGGCGCGATTGTGATCGACCACACCGAAGCCCTGGTTTCCATCGACGTCAACTCCGCCCGCGCCACCCGCGGCTCGGATATCGAAGACACCGCGTTCAAAACCAATATGGAAGCCGCTGAAGAAGTCGCGCGCCAAATGCGCCTGCGCGACTTGGGCGGTTTGGTCGTCATCGACTTCATCGACATGGAAAACCCCAAGCACCAGCGCGATGTTGAAAACGTCCTGCGCGACGCGCTCAAAAAAGACCGCGCCCGCGTGCAAATGGGCAAACTCTCCCGCTTCGGCCTCTTGGAATTAAGCCGCCAACGCCTGAAACCCGCTTTAGGCGAAAGTAGCCACGTCGCCTGCCCGCGCTGCGCTGGTACCGGCGTCATCCGCGGCATCGAATCGACCGCCCTGCACGTTTTGCGCATCATTCAAGAAGAAGCGATGAAAGACAACACCGGCGAAGTGCACGCACAAGTGCCCGTCGATGTCGCCACCTTCCTGCTGAACGAAAAACGCGCCGAGCTGTTTGCGATGGAAGAGCGTTTGGACGTCAACGTCGTCCTGATTCCGAATATCCATCTGGAAAACCCGCACTACGAAATCAACCGTATCCGCATCGATGACGTAGAAGAAGACGGCGAACCGAGCTACAAACGCGTTGCCGAGCCGGAAGAAGACGAATCCGCCAAACCTTTCGGCAACGAAAGAGCCAAAGCCGCCCGTCCCGAACCCGCCGTCAAAGGCGTGCGCCATACCCAGCCTGCCCCGACCGTAGCCGAGCAGAAGAGCGGTTCATGGTGGGATAGCTTCAAAGCATGGCTCAAACGCATTTTCGGAGGCAATACCGCAGCCGAAACCGCGCCTGTTGCCGAAGTGGCAGAAAAACGCACTTCAAACGGCAACAACCGCAACGGCAATTCCGGCAACCGCCGCGCAAACAACCGCCGTCAAAACCCGCGCCGCAACAATAGGCACGACGGCAGCAAGGTAGAAGTGCGCGAAGTGGCGGACTTCAAAGACAAAGCAGCGGACAATCAGGCGGCGGAAAACGAAAACCGCAACGCCAAAGACAACCGCCGCAGCCGCAACCGCCAAAACGAGCGCAACGCCGCAGCGGAAGCCGAAAACCTCGAAGTCCAAGCACTTGCTGCCGCAACGTCGTCTGAAAACGAATCCCGTTCAAACGAACAGGCGCAAGGCAACAAACGCCGCCGCAACAACAACCGCAACGAACGTAACCGCGAACAAGCGGACATCCGTGCGGAAGAAACCCTGTCCGAAACAGTGGACAATGTGGCGGAAGAGGGCGTACAAACCGCTGATACCGATGCGCCGAAAGGCAACGAACGCCGCCAACGCGAGCGCAACAACCAACGCGACCGCCGCGAACGCAACAATCAGCGCGACCGCCGTCAAAACGGTAAAAAACGCAATATTCCGTCTGCCGCCAAAATCGAGCAGTACCTGAATATTCACGATACCGCCGACAAAGTCCGCTTCGCCGCCGCGCACGTCATGGGCGAGCCTGTCGAAGAAGCACCGTTTGCCGTAACCATCCCCGCTCCTGAGGATAGTGCCGAGCCTTTGGTTGTCGTCGTTTCCGAACCCGTTGCGGCCACTGAAGAAGCCTTCGTGTTCTCCATCGAAGGCGAAGAAGCGGACAGCGGTATCCTGATCGAAGACAGCACCGACGACGAATGCAGCATCATCGACTCCGCCATCGGCAGCGTTGAAGATACCCCGACCTCCGTGTTCGCCATCGAAACCGAAGACGGCTACCAACCGATGACCGCCGTCCCTGCCGAAGGCGAGGTCGAAGCCGTCGCCGAAATGGAGGAAGAGCTGGTCGTTTGGAAAGCCGAACGCGAAGCCGCCGCCGCCATCGAAGCCCTTGCCGCAGCAGCCGCCGCCGCCCAAGCAACGGAATCCGAACCGCAAACTGCTCCCGCCGTTGCCGCGATGCCCGACTTAGGCGGTTTGGTGTTTGTCGAAACCAATCCCGAAGCCGTCGCCGCCTTTGCCGAGCAGGTTCAGCCCGAACCCGAATCCGGCCTGCGCCGCGCGGACGTGCCGAAAGTCGAAGCCGAACCTGTCGCCGCTGCCGAAATGGTCTTGGTGGAAACGCGCAAAGACTGAAGGCTGAAAGAAGAGGACATCGTTTAAGATGCCCGAATCGACAAAAAGGTCGTCTGAAACCGTAAATCCGGTTTCAGACGACCTTTTTGTATGCAGTCCAACCTATTTTCTTTTTTTGAAATGTTTATAGGCAATCCAGACAGCAAGAAGCAGCGGCAACAAAAAACGGGCATAAGGATACCAAGGATGATCGATGTGCCAGTATCCGTGCCGTCCTTGCGGAACGGTGTCGTAGCGGTAACGGTCGGGATAAAAATTAATCCAAACCGTTATCGCTATCCATAGTGTAATATCCCTGATTGTTTTCATGCTGCTTCTCCTTAATCAACTGTCCGAGAGCGTCATTTCGAGCCGAAGGCACGGATTGGTTGGGTGTTTGCGGTCGAAGGTTGTCTGAAAATAAGGTTTCGGGTTTTCTGACGACCTTTGCCGTTCTTTACGCGCTGAATTTCCGTCCGCATTCCACGTCCTGCCTTGCAGGCAAAAGAAAAAGGACAACGTGGCGCGGATAGAGGTTTTGGCTATATCCAAAGTATCAGGAGTTATTTAGCCTATATCAACCTAATTTGTTAGAATCCGTCATTCTGCCGTTTGATTGAACGGCATTTTTCAATAGAAACAAACAATAACCATGACACGCACACAGCAAAAATCCCCTAACCTTTGGCCGGTAACCGCCGCTGCCGCCGCCATCCTGCTGATTACCATCGGTATGCGCATGACTTTGGGGCTGTTTGTCCGTCCCGTTGTCGACTCTACCGAGCTGAGTATCCAAGAGTTCAGCCTGATTATTGCCGTTTTCCAATTGATGTGGGGCTTGTCCCAGCCGCTTTCCGGCGCGCTTGCCGACCGCTTCGGCGCATTTAAGGTGTTGGGTGGCGGCGCGCTGCTGTTGACATCTGCCTGTCTGATGGTGCCGCAGATGCCGACTTATTGGGGGCTGATGCTGGCAATCGGGCTGCTTTTTGCATTCGGAACGGGTGCGGGCGGTTTCTCCATCATCATGGGGCAGGTCGCGGCGAAAGTGCCGCCGCACAAACGCGGTTTGGCTTCGGGTCTGGTCAACGCGGGCGGTTCGGCGGGGCAGTTTCTGTTTGCGCCGCTGGTGCAGGGTTTGCTGGTGTTGCCCGCCGTCGGCTGGACGGGAACGTTTTACGTTTGGGGTGGGATTGCACTTTTAATCCTGCCGATTTCGTGGTGGCTGGCGGGCGGCAAAAACGCTGTCGCCACGCACCACACGTCGTCTGAAAACGGGCAAACGCTGGGGCAGGCGGTCAAAGCGGCGTTTAAAGACCGAAGCTACATCCTGCTGCACTTAGGCTTTTTTACCTGCGGTTTCCACATTGCGTTTTTGGTAACCCACCTGCCCAACGAGATCGCGCTCTGCGGCCTGCCCGCTTCGGTCGCTTCGACTTCGATTGCGATTATCGGTTTGGCGAACATCGCGGGCTGCATTTTTTCGGGCTGGTGTACGGGGCGGTTTTTGGGCAAATACGTTTTGTTCGGACTCTACGCCTCGCGTGTGGCGATGGTGCTGATATACCTGGCCGCCCCGAGAACCGACGTCAATTTCTACATTTTCGCCGCCGCGCTGGGCTTCACTTGGCTCGCCACCGTCGCCCCGACTGCCGCGATTACGGGCAAGCTGTTCGGCACGCGCTATCTGGCGACGCTGTTCGGACTGACGATGTTGAGCCACCAAATCGGCGGCTTTTTAGGCTCGTATATCGGCGGCATCGTGATTTATCAATTCAACGATTACGGCTGGATGTGGTATGCCGACGCGGTGCTGGCGGGGACAGCGGCTTTGCTGAACCTGCCGATACGCGAAAAGAAAACGGCGTAAACCGCTTAAACAAAGCAAAGAACAAAGGTCGTCTGAAAACGGAAAAACCGGTTTTCAGACGACCTTTTTGATTATTATGCATAGTTTAAAGTTTGTTTGAACAGGATTTGTTACAATGCGCCTTTCTTTTTGATGTTGCTGACCTATTATGACTGCTTCACAACCAAGCACGATGCAGCGGATTTTTTCGCGCAATATGCTGATTTGTATTTTTACGGGCTTCACATCGGGGCTGCCGCTTTATTTCCTATACAGCCTGATTCCTGCGTGGCTGCGCCTCAACGAGGTTAATTTGAAAACCATCGGGCTGTTTGCCCTGATTGGTTTTCCTTACACTTGGAAATTTATCTGGTCTCCGCTCATGGACTCTGTACGCTTGCCGTTTTTAGGTTTGCGGCGCGGCTGGATGCTGGTGATGCAGATAGCGCTTTTGCTGCTTTTGGCTGCCTATGCGTTTGTCCGCCCGCAAGAACACTTGTCCATTATTTTGGGGCTGTCTTTGGTAGTGGCGTTTTTTTCCGCCAGTCAGGATATTGTGATCGATGCTTTCCGCCGAGAAGTGTTATCCGATGAAGAGTTGGTTTTGGGTAACTCGCTGTATGTGAATGCCTATCGTATTTCCTCGTTGATTCCCGCTTCATTAAGTCTGATTTTAGCCGATAGGATGCCTTGGTCGTCCGTCTTCATCATTACCGCGCTATTCATGATTCCGGGGTTGCTTGCCACTTTATTCGTGGCGCGAGAACCGGCACAACAACCCGTAGGTGCAAAAGGGTTTAAAAATACCGTTGTTGAGCCGTTCCGCGATTTCTTTACCCGTCAAAGCATTAAACAGGCGTTGATTATTTTGGCTTTTATCGTGCTGTATAAACTGGGTGACAGTATGGCAACTGCGCTGGCAAACCCGTTTTATATCGATATGGGCTTCTCACCAACTGACATGGGCCTGATTGCGAAAAACGCGGGACTGTGGCCGGCGGTGATTTTCGGGATTATCGGCGGCATTTGGGTAAACAAATTAGGCGTGAACCGTGCATTGTGGCTTTTTGGTTTGGTGCAATGGGTTACGATTTTAGGTTTTGCGTGGCTGGCAAGTTTCGGACATTTCGAGCATGTGGGTGCATCAGAACGAACCATGTTGGCAGTCGTCATTGCTGCCGAGGCAGTAGGTGTCGGCTTGGGTACGGTGGCATTTGTGTCGTATATGGCGCAACAAACCAATACCGCATTTACCGCCACACAGTTTGCGCTGCTGTCCAGCCTATCCGCTGTACCGCGTACGTTTATGAATGCGACAGCAGGGTTTCTGATTGAAGCGATGGGCTACGTTAATTTCTTTTGGCTGTGTTTCATGTTAGGGATTCCGGGTATGTTGCTGCTGTTTAAAGTTGCACCTTGGAACGGTGACAAAGCGAAGCAGTCCGCCGTTTGAATGTATCGGTAGGATAAAAGGTCGTCTGAAAACCTATGATTGTGGGTTTCAGACGACCTTTTGTTAAATATGGAGGGTGATTTGTGTGTAAACAACACGCCGCTTCCCTCGGGTATATAGACGGCGAAATATCAATTTATAGGGATAAAAAGCACGAGTAAGCCCCTGTGTTAAAAAAAGATTGGTATTTGCTTGATTTGTCGATTATAATGGCGGACTTGGTGCATTTGTGCCAAGTTTTATCATTGTCCGAAGGTAGGCCAATCGTAGCCCGCCCCTTTACTTTAAAAGGAAAATAATCATGACTTTAGGTCTGGTTGGACGCAAAGTTGGTATGACCCGCGTGTTCGACGAACAGGGTGTTTCTGTTCCGGTAACCGTTTTGGATATGTCTGCCAACCGCGTTACACAAGTAAAATCCAAAGATACTGACGGCTATACTGCCGTTCAAGTTACCTTTGGTCAGAAAAAAGCTAACCGTGTCAACAAAGCCGAAGCCGGACACTTTGCAAAAGCAGGTGTTGAAGCCGGTCGTGGTTTGATCGAGTTTGCTTTGACTGAAGAAAAACTGGCTGAATTGAAAGCCGGTGACGAAATCACCGTTTCTATGTTTGAAGTCGGTCAACTGGTCGATGTAACCGGTACCTCTAAAGGTAAAGGTTTCTCCGGTACGATCAAACGTCATAACTTCGGTGCCCAACGTACTTCCCACGGTAACTCCCGTTCTCACCGTGTTCCAGGTTCTATCGGTATGGCGCAAGACCCAGGTCGCGTGTTCCCCGGTAAACGCATGGCCGGTCAATACGGCAACACCAAAGCAACTGTCCAAAAACTGGAAGTTGTCCGTGTTGATGCAGAACGCCAACTGCTGTTGGTTAAGGGTGCTGTTCCGGGTGCGGTCAACAGCGATGTTGTAGTTCGTCCTAGCGTGAAAGTAGGTGCGTAATGGAATTGAAAGTAATTGACGCTAAAGGACAAGTTTCAGGCAGTCTGTCTGTTTCTGATGCTTTGTTCGCTCGCGAATACAATGAAGCGTTGGTTCATCAGCTGGTAAATGCCTACTTGGCAAACGCCCGCTCTGGCAACCGCGCTCAAAAAACCCGTGCCGAAGTAAAACACTCAACCAAAAAACCATGGCGCCAAAAAGGTACCGGCCGTGCCCGTTCCGGTATGACTTCTTCTCCGCTGTGGCGTAAAGGTGGTCGTGCGTTCCCGAACAAACCCGACGAAAACTTCACTCAAAAAGTAAACCGTAAAATGTACCGTGCCGGTATGGCGACTATCCTGTCCCAATTGGCCCGTGACGAGCGTTTGTTTGCGATCGAAGCGTTGACTGCTGAAACTCCTAAAACCAAAGTTTTTGCTGAACAAGTGAAAAATCTGGGTCTGGAGCAAGTGCTGTTTGTAACCAAACAGCTCGATGAGAATGTTTACTTGGCTTCACGCAACTTGCCAAACGTGTTGGTTTTGGAAGCTCAACAAGTTGATCCTTACAGCTTGCTGCGTTACAAAAAAGTAATCATCACTAAAGATGCAGTTGCACAATTAGAGGAGCAATGGGTATGAATCAACAACGTTTGACTCAAGTGATTTTGGCACCTATCGTTTCTGAAAAAAGCAACGTATTGGCTGAAAAACGCAACCAAATGACGTTTAAAGTTTTGGCAAATGCAACCAAACCTGAAATCAAAGCGGCTGTTGAGCTGCTGTTCGGTGTTCAAGTTGCTTCTGTAACTACCGTTACTACTAAAGGTAAAACTAAGCGTTTTGGTCGTACTTTGGGCCGCCGCAGCGATGTTAAAAAAGCTTATGTAAGCTTGGCTGCCGGTCAAGAGTTGGATTTGGAAGCCGCTGCTGCAGCTGCAGATAAGGAATAAACAAAATGGCAATTGTTAAAATGAAGCCAACTTCTGCAGGCCGTCGCGGCATGGTTCGCGTGGTAACAGAAGGTTTGCACAAAGGTGCGCCTTATGCACCTTTGCTCGAAAAGAAAAATTCTACTGCCGGTCGTAACAATAATGGTCATATCACCACCCGTCACAAGGGCGGCGGTCATAAACACCATTACCGTGTTGTAGACTTTAAACGTAACAAAGACGGTATCCCTGCAAAAGTAGAGCGTATTGAATACGATCCTAACCGTACTGCCTTCATTGCACTGTTGTGCTATGCAGACGGTGAGCGTCGCTACATCATCGCTCCTCGCGGTATTCAAGCCGGTGCTGTATTGGTTTCCGGTGCTGAAGCTGCCATCAAGGTAGGTAACACTCTGCCGATCCGCAACATTCCCGTTGGTACGACTATCCACTGTATCGAAATGAAACCTGGTAAAGGTGCACAAATTGCACGTTCTGCCGGTGCTTCTGCAGTATTGCTGGCTAAAGAAGGTGCATACGCTCAAGTCCGTCTGCGCTCTGGCGAAGTTCGTAAAATCAACGTAGATTGCCGTGCAACCATCGGTGAAGTCGGTAACGAAGAGCAAAGCCTGAAAAAAATCGGTAAAGCCGGTGCCAATCGTTGGCGCGGTATTCGTCCGACCGTTCGTGGTGTTGTCATGAACCCTGTCGATCACCCGCATGGTGGTGGTGAAGGTCGTACCGGTGAAGCTCGCGAACCGGTTAGCCCATGGGGTACTCCTGCTAAAGGCTACCGCACTCGTAATAACAAACGCACGGATAACATGATTGTTCGTCGTCGTTACTCAAATAAAGGTTAATTAGTATGGCTCGTTCATTGAAAAAAGGCCCATATGTAGACCTGCATTTGCTGAAAAAAGTAGATGCTGCTCGTGCAAGCAACGACAAGCGCCCGATTAAAACTTGGTCTCGTCGTTCTACCATTCTGCCTGACTTTATCGGTCTGACCATTGCTGTACACAACGGCCGCACTCATGTGCCGGTGTTTATCAGTGATAACATGGTTGGTCATAAATTAGGTGAATTCTCATTGACCCGTACCTTTAAAGGCCATTTGGCTGATAAAAAGGCTAAAAAGAAATAAGGTGAATCATGAGAGTAAATGCACAACATAAAAATGCCCGTATTTCAGCCCAAAAAGCTCGTTTGGTAGCTGATTTGATTCGTGGTAAAGACGTTGCCCAAGCTTTGAATATTTTGACTTTCAGCCCTAAAAAAGGTGCTGAACTGATTAAAAAAGTATTGGAATCAGCTATTGCTAATGCCGAGCACAATAACGGTGCCGACATTGATGAGTTGAAAGTGGTCACTATCTTTGTTGACAAAGGTCCAAGCTTGAAACGTTTCCAAGCTCGTGCCAAAGGTCGCGGTAACCGCATTGAAAAACAAACTTGTCATATCAATGTGACAGTGGGCAACTAAGGAAAAGCTATGGGACAAAAGATTAACCCTACAGGCTTTCGCCTGGCGGTAACTAAAGACTGGGCTTCAAAATGGTTTGCTAAAAGCACCGACTTTTCTGCTGTTTTGAAACAAGACATTGATGTTCGTAACTACCTGCGTAAAAAATTGGCGAATGCTTCTGTTGGTCGCGTAGTTATTGAACGTCCTGCAAAATCTGCACGCATTACCATCCACTCTGCCCGTCCAGGAGTAGTAATTGGTAAAAAAGGTGAGGATATCGAAGTTCTGAAACGTGATTTGCAAGCCTTGATGGGCGTGCCTGTTCATGTGAATATCGAAGAAATCCGTAAACCTGAATTGGATGCACAAATTATTGCTGATGGTATTGCTCAGCAATTGGAAAAACGCGTTCAATTCCGCCGTGCTATGAAGCGCGCTATGCAAAATGCTATGCGTTCAGGAGCAAAAGGTATCAAGATTATGACCTCAGGTCGTCTGAATGGTGCAGATATTGCTCGTAGCGAATGGTATCGTGAAGGTCGTGTACCTCTGCATACTTTGCGTGCCAACGTAGATTATGCGACTAGCGAAGCCCATACCACTTATGGCGTGCTGGGTCTGAAAGTTTGGGTCTATACTGAAGGTAATGTAAAGACTTCAGCTAAACCTGAGCATGAAAAGAAACAAAGAAAGGCAGGTGGACGTAATGCTGCAGCCAACTAGACTGAAATACCGCAAGCAACAAAAAGGTCGCAATACTGGTATTGCTACTCGCGGTAACAAAGTAAGTTTCGGTGAGTTCGGTTTGAAAGCCGTTGGTCGTGGTCGTTTGACTGCCCGCCAAATCGAAGCTGCTCGTCGTACAATGACTCGTCACATTAAACGTGGTGGTCGTATTTGGATTCGTGTATTCCCTGATAAACCAATTACTGAAAAACCTATTCAAGTTCGTATGGGTGGCGGTAAAGGTAACGTGGAATATTACATTGCCGAAATCAAACCAGGCAAAGTGTTGTATGAAATGGACGGTGTTCCAGAGGCTTTGGCTCGTGAAGCATTTGAATTGGCTGCTGCCAAATTGCCTATTCCTACGACCTTTGTAGTAAGACAGGTAGGTCAATAATGAAAGCAAATGAATTGAAAGACAAATCTATTGAGCAATTAAATGCAGATTTGTTGGACTTGTTGAAAGCTCAATTTGGCTTACGTATGCAAAACGCAACTGGTCAATTGGGTAAGCCAAGCGAATTAAAACGTGTACGTCGCGATATTGCTCGTATTAAAACCATTTTAACTGAAAAAGGTGCTAAGTAATGAGCGGAAATAAAAATGTTCGTACTTTGCAAGGCAAAGTGGTAAGCGACAAAATGGACAAAACTGTTACAGTGCTGGTTGAGCGTAAAGTGAAACACCCTCTGTACGGTAAAATCATCCGTTTATCAACTAAAATCCATGCCCATGATGAAAATAATCAATATGGAATTGGTGATGTAGTAGTAATTGCGGAATCTCGTCCACTGTCAAAAACCAAATCTTGGGTTGTTAAAGAGCTGGTTGAGAAAGCACGTACTGTTTAAGAATTAAGACAGTTGGCTTTAATAAGAAACGAAGTGTTGCGCCAAAGTGAATTTGCGTGTAAACTTCGTTTCTTATCTTTCAGTTTCTTCTGGAAGTTTCTTCCCTTCGGGATCCAAGACTGGTTTACTAGAACCGTGATGGTTTCATTTGGTTAGCTTAATTTAAATAAGTGAGCGAGCTATATGAAAATGGTAAATTAAGTTGGTTAATTTAAAGGTACTAATATGATTCAAATGCAGACCATCTTAGATGTGGCTGATAACTCTGGTGCGCGTCGCGTTATGTGTATCAAGGTGTTGGGCGGATCTAAGCGTCGCTACGCTTCTGTTGGCGATATTATTAAAGTCGCAGTTAAAGATGCGGCCCCACGTGGTCGTGTCAAAAAAGGTGATGTGTACAATGCAGTTGTTGTTCGTACTGCTAAAGGTGTGCGTCGTCCTGATGGTGCGTTGATTAAATTCGATAACAACGCCGCCGTGTTGTTAAACAATAAACTTGAACCTCTGGGTACCCGTATTTTTGGTCCGGTAACCCGTGAGTTGCGTACTGAGCGATTTATGAAAATCGTTTCATTGGCGCCTGAAGTGTTATAAGGAATAGCGCGATGAATAAAATCATTAAAGGTGACCAAGTTGTTGTGATCACTGGTAAGGATAAAGGTAAGCAAGGTCAAGTAGTTCGCGTATTGGATGATAAAGTTGTTGTTGAAGGTGTTAACGTTGTTAAACGTCACCAAAAACCTAATCCGATGCGTGGTATTGAGGGTGGTATTGTTTCGAAAGAAATGCCGTTGGATATTTCTAATGTTGCAATCCTGAATCCTGAAACTAATAAAGCAGACCGTGTTGGTATTAAACTGATTGAAAATGAAGGCAAAGTGAAGCGCGTTCGTTTCTTCAAATCAAATGGCTCTGTTATTGGAGCATAAGGAGATAACATGGCTCGTTTGAGAGAGTTTTATAAAGATACAGTTGTTCCTGAATTGGTTAAACAGTTTGGTTACAAGTCAGTAATGGAAGTTCCTCGTATTGAAAAAATCACTTTAAATATGGGGGTTGGAGAGGCTGTTGCTGATAAAAAAGTTATGGAGCATGCTGTATCTGATTTGGAAAAAATTGCTGGTCAAAAACCAGTAGTTACTGTTGCTCGTAAATCTATCGCTGGCTTTAAAATTCGTGATAATTATCCTGTGGGTTGCAAAGTAACACTGCGTCGTGATCAAATGTTCGAATTTTTGGATCGTTTGATTACTATTGCATTACCTCGAGTGCGTGACTTCCGTGGTGTAAGTGGCAAATCTTTTGATGGCCGTGGTAATTACAATATGGGTGTTCGCGAGCAAATCATTTTCCCGGAAATTGAATACGATAAAATTGATGCTTTGCGTGGTTTGAATATTACTATTACAACTACTGCAAAAACTGATGAAGAAGCTAAAGCTTTATTGTCACTGTTCAAGTTTCCGTTTAAAGGATAATCATGGCTAAGAAAGCACTTATTAATCGTGAGCTAAAACGTCAAGCTTTGGCGAAAAAGTTTGCAGCCAAACGTGAGGCAATTTTTGCTGTTATTAATGATGCGAATGCAACTGAAGAAGAGCGTTTTGAAGCTCGTCTGAAATTCCAATCCATTCCACGTAATGCAGCTCCTGTACGTCAACGTCGTCGTTGTGCTTTGACAGGTCGTCCTCGTGGTACTTTCCGTAAATTCGGTTTGGGTCGTATTAAAATCCGTGAAATCGCTATGCGTGGCGAGATTCCGGGTGTTGTTAAAGCTAGCTGGTAATAGGAGTATTAATAATGAGTATGCATGATCCTATTTCCGATATGTTGACTCGTATTCGTAATGCGCAACGTGCCAATAAGGTAGTAGTTGCCATGCCTTCTTCCAAATTAAAGTGTGCAATTGCAAAAGTCTTGAAAGAAGAAGGTTATATCGAGGATTTTTCGGTTTCTGCTGATGCGAAGCCGGTATTGGAAATTCAATTGAAATACTATGCAGGTCGCCCTGTGATTGAGCAAATTAAACGTGTTTCACGTCCAGGTTTGCGTATTTACAAAGCTTCTAGCGAAATTCCTAATGTTATGAATGGCTTGGGTATCGCTATTGTTAGTACTTCTAAAGGTGTGATGACTGACCGCAAGGCTCGTTCTGAGGGTGTTGGTGGTGAGTTGTTGTGCATCGTAGCCTAGTGGAGAAAAGTAAATGTCACGTGTCGCAAAAAACCCAGTGACTGTTCCTGCTGGTGTAGAAGTAAAATTTGGAACAGAAGCATTGGTTATCAAGGGTAAGAATGGCGAGTTGTCCTTTCCTTTGCATTCTGATGTAGCCATTGAACTGAACGATGGCAAATTGACTTTTGCTGCAAAAAATGACAGTAAGCAGGCAAATGCTATGTCAGGGACTGCTCGTGCATTAGTTAATAATATGGTCAAAGGTGTTTCAGAAGGTTTTGAGAAAAAACTACAATTGATTGGTGTGGGTTATCGCGCTCAAGCTCAAGGCAAAGTTTTGAATTTGTCTCTGGGTTTTTCTCATCCAATCGTATATGAAATGCCAGAAGGCGTTTCTGTTCAAACTCCTAGCCAAACAGAGATCGTTTTGACTGGTGCAGATAAACAAGTAGTTGGTCAAGTCGCTGCTGAAATTCGTGCATTCCGTTCTCCTGAACCTTATAAAGGTAAGGGTGTTCGTTATGTAGGTGAAGTAGTAGTGATGAAAGAAGCCAAGAAAAAATAATTGAGGTTCACTAATGGATAAACATACAACCCGACTCCGTCGTGCACGCAAAACCCGTGCACGTATTGCGGACTTGAAAATGGTAAGATTATGTGTGTTCCGTAGCAATAATCATATTTATGCTCAAGTAATTAGTGCTGAAGGTGATAAAGTATTGGCTCAAGCCTCTACATTGGAAGCTGAAGTGCGTGGTAGTCTGAAATCTGGTAGCAACGTCGAGGCAGCTGCAGTAGTAGGAAAGCGCATTGCTGAGAAAGCTAAAGCAGTAGGTGTAGAAAAAGTTGCTTTTGATCGTTCAGGTTTCCAATATCACGGTCGTGTGAAAGCTTTGGCTGAAGCTGCACGTGAAAATGGTTTAAGCTTCTAATAATTGGAGACTTTCAGATGGCAAAACATGAAATTGAAGAACGTGGTGACGGCCTGATTGAAAAAATGGTCGCAGTTAATCGCGTAACTAAAGTAGTTAAAGGTGGCCGTATCATGGCTTTCTCTGCGCTAACAGTTGTTGGTGATGGCGATGGTCGTATTGGTATGGGCAAAGGTAAGTCAAAAGAAGTGCCGGTAGCTGTTCAAAAAGCAATGGATCAGGCTCGTCGCTCTATGATTAAAGTACCTCTAAAAAATGGTACGATTCATCATGAGGTTATTGGACGTCATGGCGCTACCAAAGTCTTTATGCAACCTGCTAAAGAAGGTAGTGGTGTAAAGGCAGGTGGTCCTATGCGCTTAGTCTTTGATGCTATGGGTATTCATAACATTTCTGCTAAAGTGCATGGTTCTACAAATCCTTATAACATTGTACGAGCTACATTAGACGGCTTGTCTAAGTTGTATACACCTGCAGATATTGCTGCTAAACGTGGCTTAACAGTAGAAGACATTTTAGGAGCAAGCCATGACTGAGCAAAAAAAGATTAAAGTTACATTGGTGAAGAGCCTGATTGGTACAATTGAATCTCATCGTGCATGTGCTCGTGGTTTAGGTTTGCGTCATCGTGAGCATACAGTAGAGGTTTTAGATACCCCTGAAAACCGTGGCATGATTAACAAAATCAGCTACTTGTTGAAAGTGGAGTCTTGATATGTTTCTAAATTCTATTCAACCTGCTGAGGGTGCTACCCACGCCCGTCGTCGTGTGGGTCGTGGTATTGGTAGTGGTTTAGGTAAAACCGGTGGTCGTGGCCATAAAGGTCAAAAAAGCCGTTCTGGTGGTTTTCATAAAGTAGGTTTTGAAGGCGGTCAAATGCCTTTACAACGTCGCCTACCAAAACGTGGTTTTAAATCATTGACTGCTGCTGCAAATGCTGAGATTCGTTTGAGTGAATTGAACTTACTTGCTGTAAATGAGATTGATGTATTGGTTCTCAAGCAAGCTGGGTTGGTTCCTGCAACTGTTTCTAATGTGAAAGTTATTGCCTCTGGTGAGCTTTCAAAAGCTGTTGTCCTGAAGGGCATTAAAGCCACTAAAGGGGCTAAAGCAGCAATTGAAGCTGCTGGTGGTAAAGTGGAAGAATAAGGCTTGCATTATAGTGGCTAATCAACAATCTTTATCAGGCTTGTCCAAATTTGGAGATCTGAAAAAACGTCTAACGTTTCTTTTAGGGGCGTTAGTTGTTTTTCGTATTGGTGCCCATATCCCTGTACCTGGCGTAGATGCTGTTGCTTTAGCTAAATTATACGAAAGCGCTGGGAACGGCATACTAGGCATGTTGAACATGTTTTCTGGTGGTTCGTTAGAGCGCTTTAGTATATTCGCAATTGGCATAATGCCATATATTTCAGCATCAATAATTGTTCAGTTGGCCTCTGAAATTATTCCTTCTTTAAAGGCATTAAAAAAGGAAGGGGAGGCAGGTCGAAAAGTTATTACAAAATATACAAGATACGGTACAGTACTATTAGCTATCTTACAGAGTTTTGGTGTAGCTACCTTTGTATTCCAGCAAGGTGTGGTTGTCACTAATTCTTTGGAGTTCCATATTTCTACGGTAGTGAGCTTAGTCACAGGTACAATGTTCCTGATGTGGTTAGGTGAGCAGATTACGGAGCGTGGGATTGGGAATGGCATTTCCTTGATTATTACTGCTGGTATCGCTGCCGGTATTCCTTCCGGTATAGCAAGATTATTAGCTTTAACGAGTCAAGGATCAATTGGTATGCCTACGGCTGTGTCAATTGTTATTGGTGCATTGCTATTAATTTATATTGTTGTATATTTTGAAAGTGCACAGCGTAAAGTTCCCGTGCATTATGCGAAACGCCAAGTTGGTAGTGGTGCAATGCAAGGTTCTAATACACATATGCCCTTTAAGTTGAATATGGCAGGCGTGATTCCTCCTATTTTTGCGTCAAGTATTATTTTGTTTCCATCCACTTTGTTAAGCTGGTTTGGTTCTAATGATACCGGTAGTTTGTTGCATAAAATTGCTGGTTTGCTTCAGCATGGGCAAGCTTTATATATTTTGTTATTTACAGTGACAATTATTTTCTTTTGCTATTTTTATACAGCCTTAGTTTTTAGCCCAAAAGAAATGGCAGAGAATTTAAAGAAAAGTGGCGCTTTCGTGCCGGGAATTCGACCAGGTAAGCAAACTTCGCAATATCTGGAACAGGTTGTGTTGCGTCTCACTTTATTTGGTGCGTTATATATTACAACTATTTGTTTAATTCCAGAGTTCTTGACAACGGCTTTGAATGTTCCTTTTTATTTGGGTGGTACATCTTTACTAATTTTAGTTGTAGTGACAATGGACTTTAGTACCCAAATTAACTCTTACCGCATGACTCAGCAATATGAGAGTTTAATGAGCGGTCTTGATATGAAATCTTTATCACGTAAGTAGAATTATGGCTAAAGAAGATACCATACAAATGCAGGGGGAGATTCTTGAAACTCTACCTAACGCAACTTTTAAAGTAAAGCTTGAGAATGACCATGTTGTATTAGGTCATATTTCCGGGAAAATGCGTATGCACTATATCCGGATCTCTCCTGGGGATAAGGTGACGGTAGAACTGACACCTTATGATTTAACTCGAGCTCGGATTGTCTTCCGAGCTAGATAAAACGATATAAGGAAATATAATGCGTGTACAACCGTCTGTAAAGAAAATTTGCCGCAACTGTAAGATTATCCGTCGTAATCGAGTAGTTCGTGTAATTTGTACTGATCCTCGTCACAAACAACGTCAAGGCTAAGGGAACTTTTCTTTTAGTAAGACTTTGTGGTATAGTGACGAACTTTGCCGTTTAAAGGAAAAAATATGGCTCGTATTGCAGGGGTGAATATCCCTAATAATGCACATATCGTAATTGGCTTGCAGGCTATTTATGGTATTGGTGCTACTCGTGCTAAATTGATTTGCGAGGCAGCAAATATTGCTCCCACTACTAAAGCAAAAGATTTGGACGAGGCTCAATTAGACGCTTTGCGTGAACAAGTTGCTAAATATGAAGTAGAAGGTGACTTGCGTCGTGAAGTAACGATGAGCATCAAGCGATTGATGGACATGGGTTGTTATCGTGGTTTCCGTCATCGTCGCGGTTTGCCTTGTCGTGGTCAACGCACTCGCACAAATGCTCGTACCCGTAAAGGTCCGCGTAAAGCGATTGCTGGTAAAAAATAATTTTTAAGGAATTTTATTAATGGCTAAAGCAAACACAGCTTCGCGTGTACGTAAAAAAGTACGTAAAACCGTAAGCGAAGGTATTGTGCATGTACATGCTTCTTTCAACAATACCATCATTACAATCACTGACCGTCAAGGCAATGCATTGTCTTGGGCTACCTCTGGCGGTGCTGGTTTTAAAGGTTCTCGTAAAAGTACACCATTTGCAGCTCAGGTAGCTGCAGAAGCAGCTGGTAAAGTTGCCCAAGAATATGGCGTTAAAAATTTAGAAGTTCGTATAAAAGGTCCTGGCCCTGGTCGAGAGTCTTCTGTACGTGCACTCAACGCTCTTGGTTTTAAAATTACCAGTATTACTGACGTTACTCCGTTGCCTCATAACGGTTGCCGTCCGCCTAAAAAACGTCGTATTTAAAGGAGTGATTGAAACATGGCACGTTATATTGGCCCTAAATGTAAATTGGCTCGTCGAGAAGGCACCGATTTATTTTTGAAGAGCGCTCGTCGTTCTTTGGATTCTAAATGTAAACTTGATTCAGCTCCTGGTCAGCATGGTGTAAAGAAACCACGTTTGTCTGACTATGGCTTGCAACTGCGTGAAAAGCAAAAGATTCGTCGTATTTATGGCGTTTTGGAACGTCAATTCCGTCGCTATTTTGCAGAAGCAGATCGACGTAAAGGCTCTACCGGTGAATTACTGTTGCAATTGTTAGAGTCTCGTTTGGATAATGTAGTATATCGCATGGGATTTGGCTCGACTCGTGCTGAAGCACGTCAGCTGGTTTCTCATAAAGCAATTACCGTTAACGGTCAGGTTGTAAATATTCCTTCTTTCCAAGTTAAAGCAGGTGATGTTGTAGCTGTTCGTGAGAAAGCTAAAAAACAAGTTCGTATTCAAGAAGCTTTAAGTTTAGCAACTCAAATCGGTTTGCCAAGCTGGGTTTCTGTTGATGCAGACAAATTGGAAGGTGTATTTAAAAATATGCCGGATCGTTCAGAATTAACTGGCGATATTAATGAACAGCTGGTGGTAGAATTCTACTCTAAATAATGCTAGCTCAGTGAGGGACAGTTAAATGCAAAATAGCACAACCGAATTTTTGAAACCTCGTCAAATTGATGTCGATACTTTATCTACAACTCGTGCAAAAGTATCTATGCAGCCGTTTGAGCGCGGTTTTGGTCATACTTTAGGTAATGCTTTGCGTCGTATCTTACTGTCATCCATGAATGGTTTTGCTCCTACTGAAGTGGCCATTTCCGGTGTGTTGCACGAATACTCTACTGTTGATGGTGTTCAAGAAGATGTTGTCGATATTTTATTGAATGTCAAAGGTATTGTATTTAAGCTGCATGGACGTGGCCAAGTTCAGTTAACTTTGAAAAAGTCAGGTGCCGGTGCTGTTGTTGCCGGTGATATCGAATTACCACATGATGTGGAAATTTTAAATCCTGAGCATATTATTTGTCATTTGGCTGAGAACGGTCAAATTGAGATGGAAATCAAAGTTGAGCAGGGGCGTGGCTATCAATCTGTTTCCGGTCGTCGTGTTGTGCGCGATGAGAACCGTCAGATTGGTGCGATTCAGTTGGATGCGAGCTTTTCGCCCATCAGTCGTGTTAGCTTTGAAGTTGAACCTGCACGCGTAGAGCAGCGTACGGATTTAGATAAGTTGGTTTTGGATATTGAAACTGATGGTTCTATTGATCCTGAAGAAGCTGTACGTAGTGCCGCTCGTATTTTAATTGATCAAATGTCTATCTTTGCTGATTTGCAAGGTACTCCAGTAGAAGAAGTTGAAGAAAAAGCTCCTCCTATTGATCCTATCCTGCTGCGCCCGGTAGATGATTTGGAATTAACTGTACGTTCAGCTAATTGTCTGAAAGCTGAAGATATTTATTATATTGGCGATTTGATTCAACGTACTGAAACAGAGCTTCTTAAAACTCCGAATTTGGGTCGTAAGTCTTTGAATGAAATCAAAGAGGTGTTGGCATCTAAAGGCTTGACACTGGGTTCCAAATTGGAAGCTTGGCCGCCTGTAGGCTTAGAAAAGCCGTAAGTTTGAAGATTAAAGGATAATGACATGCGTCATCGTAATGGTAACCGCAAATTAAACCGTACAAGCAGCCATCGCGCTGCAATGCTGCGTAATATGGCGAACTCATTGTTGACTCACGAGACTATCGTGACAACTTTGCCTAAAGCTAAAGAATTGCGCCGCGTAGTAGAACCCTTGATTACATTGGGTAAAAAACCTTCCTTGGCAAACCGTCGTTTGGCATTCGACCGCACTCGTGATCGTGATGTTGTGGTTAAATTGTTTGATGAATTGGGTCCACGCTTTGCTGCCCGAAATGGTGGCTATGTTCGTGTGCTGAAGTATGGTTTCCGAAAAGGCGATAATGCCCCGTTAGCACTCGTTGAACTAGTTGATAAAGCTGATAATACAGTTAGCGAATAATTTCTTTGAAATTAAGTGGCATCCGCATTGCGGATGACATTTTTTATTGGTAATTCAAGATTTTGAATTGCATGCTATAAATTATTTTTTAGTTAGGTAATTATTTAGTTATCGTTATTTGTTTGTGTTTGAAGTTTTTCATTTTCGTGTTTTGAAACAAATTTCTTTAATAGAGCGTTTCATTTGGACAAAGTGCCAAGATTGATTTGGAAAATTACTTTTTAAAGTATTTACTTTATGAAAACTTGTATTTTCAGACGATCTTTTGCCAAAATAAACAAATCTGTATAAACTTCATATTTTTCTTGTCGGAGTGCTGCTTGTTCCCGCAAACAGCTGAGACCGCGCCAGCGGAATCCGTAGAACCTGTCGGGGTAATGCCTGCGTAGGAAACAAGCTGTCAAACGCCTTTTCAGGCTTCCGTTCCCTTTCCCGCATTTCCCGCCATTCGGTGGATTCCGCTTCCGTCTTATCTTTCGTCCTCCCGACTGCCCAAATACTGCAAAGGAATCCACCATGCCCCGTATCGCCATTCTCGGCGGCGGCCTCTGCGGCCGTCTGACTGCCTTACAACTTGCAGAACAAGGTTTATCGGTTGCCCTCTTTGACAAAGGCGGGCGCAAAGGCGAAAACGCCGCCGCTTATGTTGCCGCCGCCATGCTCGCGCCTGCGGCAGAAGCGGTCGAAGCTACGCCTGAAGTTATCAAACTGGGCAGACAGAGTATTCCGCTTTGGCGCAACATCAGAGATCGTCTGAAAACACCGACCATGATGCAAGAAAACGGCAGCCTGATTGTGTGGCACGGGCAGGACAAGCCATTATCCGGCGAGTTCGTGCGCCATCTCAAACGCGGTGGCGTGGCGGATCACGAAATCGTCCGTTGGCGCGCCGACGACATCGCCGAACGCGAACCGCAACTCGGCGGACGTTTTTCAGACGGCCTTTACCTGCCGACCGAAGGTCAGCTCGACGGGCGACAGATGCTGTCTGCACTTGCCGACGCTTTGGACAGGCTGAATGTCCCTTGCCATTGGGAACACGAATGCGCCCCCGACGACCTGCAAGCCCAATACGACTGGCTGATCGACTGCCGCGGCTACGGCGCAAAAACCGTGTGGAACCAAGCCCCCGAACACACCAGCACCTTGCGCGGCATACGCGGCGAAGTGGCGCGGGTTTACACACCCGAAATCACGCTCAACCGCCCCGTGCGCCTGCTGCACCCGCGCTATCCGCTCTACATCGCCCCGAAAGAAAACCACGTTTTCGTTATCGGCGCGACCCAAATCGAAAGCGAAAGCCAAGCCCCCGCCAGCGTGCGTTCCGGGCTGGAACTCTTGTCCGCGCTCTATGCAGTCCACCCCGCCTTCGGCGAAGCCGACATCCTCGAAATCGCCACCGGCCTGCGCCCAACGCTCAACCACCACAACCCCGAAATCCGTTACAGCCGCGCCCGACGCCTGATTGAAATCAACGGCCTTTTCCGCCACGGCTTCATGATTTCCCCCGCCGTAACCGCCGCCGCCGTCAGATTGGCAGTGGCACTGTTTGACGGAAAAGACACGTACGAACGTGATGAAGAAAGCGGTTTGGCGTATATTGGAAAATAAGTTTGAGGCCGTCTGAAAACGTCGCGGCATCAGTTTTATAAAGGTAACAATATGAATTTAGAAACCAAAATTCCGCCGCCGGCGATATGTTTTATTTGTGCGTTGTTGATGTACATTTCTGCCCAAGTTTCTGCACTAGCTGACATAATGCCGCGCTTTCCTATATTGCTGTCGGTTGTTTTGATGGTGTTTGGGACTTTGTTGGGCGTATTAGGTGTGTGGGCGTTTCGCCGTGTGCGCACGACCGTCAGCCCGTTCAACCCCGAACAAACCGAACACTTCGTTTCAGACGGCGTTTACCGTTTCAGCCGTAACCCGATGTATGCGGGTATGGGCTGCTGGCTGGTTGCATGGGCGGGCTATTTGGCGCACCCGCTGCCGTGGTTGTTTTTGGCCGCATTTATTGCCTATATGACACGCTTTCAAATCATGCCCGAAGAACGCGTTTTGGCGCAGAAATTCGGCGCAGAATACGAGTCTTACTGTCGGCGCGTTCGCCGTTGGTTATAAAAGCGGGAGCTTCCCATCAAGTGTCATCCGTCTTCTACTTTACGGCATGAATGTGAATACTCGATGTTTTCAGACGATCTCATTAGATAGCTATACCAAGCTGCTCGCTTTAACTTAAACAATAAAACAAAAAAGGAAACGTCATGATTGAACAAGCAATAGGAAACCTGTCAGGTATCTTTTGGATTTTCCTGCTCGTCATTCCTCTACTTTTTTTGAAAGCGCTGCTCTAAAATCCCAAAGTAAAAGGACGCATAGGCGAAGGGGCAGTCCGTTCAGTAATCGGAAAAGATTTGGATGAAGAAACCTATATCGAATTTCACGATTTGATTATTCCGTCCCGCAGCGGCACGACGCAAATCGACCATATTTATGTTTCGGTTTTCGGGATATTTGTCATAGAAACCAAAAATTACACAGGTTGGATTTTCGGCAGCGAGAAGCAATCGAAATGGACTCAAGTCGTCTATAAGCAGAAACACTACTTTCAAAATCCGTTGCGCCAAAATTACGCACACATCAAAGCATTATCCGAACTGCTGCAACTGCCGGAAGAAAAATTTCATTCGATGGTGGTTTTTCTCGGTGATTGTGAATTGAAAACGCAAATGCCGCCGAATGTCTGCCGTATCAGACAGGCAGCATCCTATATCAGACGTTTTCAGACGACCTTATTGCTGCCACAGGAAATAGAAGCGGCAACCGCCGTGCTGTCTTCAAACGAATACCAAGCCGATGGCGAAAAACTGCGGGCGCATACCGAGCGCCTGCAAGAACGCCATCAGCGATAACTTAAAAGGACACCCCATGACCTTCCCGCCCCTAAAATCCCCGCTCAAATTCTACGCCGTCGTTCCCACCGCCGATTGGGTGGAGCGCATGGTCAAAGCAGGTGCCGACACGGTGCAACTGCGCTGCAAAACCCTGCACGGCGATGAATTGAAACGCGAAATCGCCTGCTGCGTCGCCGCCTGTCAGGGCAGCCGTACACAGCTTTTCATCAACGACCACTGGCGCGTGGCGATAGAAGCAGGCGCATACGGCGTGCATCTCGGGCAGGAAGACATGGACACCGCCGACCTCGCCGCCATCGCCGCCGCTGGTTTGCGCTTGGGTTTGAGTACGCACTCCGTCGCCGAACTCGACCGCGCCCTGTCCGTACACCCCAGCTACGTTGCTAGCGGCGCGATTTTCCCGACCACGACCAAGCAAATGCCGACCGCGCCGCAAGGCTTGGACAAACTGCGCGAATATGTGAAACAGGCACGCGGCACACCTGTCGTCGCCATCGGCGGCATCGATTTGAACAACGCCCAAGCCGTACTCGCCACCGGCGTTTCCTCACTCGCCGTCGTCCGCGCCGTGACCGAAGCGGAAAATCCCGAAGCCGTGGTTAAAGCGTTTCAGGCTTTGTGGAATGAATAAGGTCGTCTGAAAACCAAATTTCAGACGACCTGCTCAATTAGGATATTCGATTGCCGTTATTTCGGATGCCATACAGGCAGAAGCGGACATAACGGCGTAAAGAATAATCGGCGGATTTAGTTATCCCAGCCTTCCAGCACCAGTTTGCCGATCATATCTCCGCTTTCCAGCATCTCATGTGCGCGGCGCAAGTTGGCAGCATTGATGCCGTGCAGGATTTGGGTAGCGGTCGGACGGATGATGCCTTCGTCCACCAGCCGAGCGGTTTCGGCAAGGATTTCGCCCTGACGTTCGATGTCTGCCGTTTCGCTCAGCGGGCGGGTAAACATAAATTCCCAATGCAGCGACAGGCTTTTGCCTTTGAGCGGGTTCACGTCCAACGTTTCTGGGTCGTCAATCAGCGCGATTCTGCCTTGCGGGGCGATAAGCTCCACGATTTGCGGCAGATGGCGGTCGGTATGGTTGGTGGAAAAAACGAACGATGGCGCGCCGATATTTAACGCAGCAATCTGTTCCGCCATGTTTTCATGATGATTGATGACGAAATCCGCACCCAACTTCTCCACCCACGAGCGGCTTTCAGGGCGGGAGGCGGTGGCGATGACTTGGATGTCGGTCAGCTTTTTCAGAAACTGGATGGCAAGCGAGCCGACCCCGCCTGCACCGCCGATTAAGAGCAGCGCATTTGCGTCGCCTGCCACGGGTTTGTTCACGTCCAAGCGGTCAAACAGCGTTTCCCATGCGGTAATCGCCGTCAATGGCAGCGCGGCGGCTTGGGCAAAATCCAGCGAACGCGGTTTTTTGGCGGCAATGCGCGCGTCCACGGCTTGTAATTGTGCGTTTGAACCTTGACGGTTGAGGGCGCCCGCGTAATACACTTCGTCGCCGACTTGGAAATTCCGCACTTCGCTGCCGACTGCCTGAACGATGCCTGCCGCGTCGTAACCTAATACGCGGTACGCTCCTCCCTCAGACGTATGCGCCGCCCGGACTTTCACATCGACAGGATTGACAGAAACCGCCTGCACGGCAACCAAAATATCGTGCGGCCGCAGTTCGGGTTCGGGCAAATTGATGTCGAGCAGGGCTTCAGGGTTGGAAACGGGTAAAGGGCGGGTGAAACCGATGGCTTTCATAATGTTTTCCTAATAGGTCGTCTGAAAGCGTGTATCATGCGCCCGAAACATATCATTAACAAGAACGCACATATTTTTCAGATAGTTACTTAAAGGATACCACCATGTCCCGCACACCGCACCCAAGCTATGACTGCACCGAAGGCTGCTCGGTGGAAGCCGCGCTTTCCGTCATCGGCGGCAAATGGAAAGGCACGATACTCTACCGCCTGCACACGGACGGCACGCTGCGCTTCAACCAAATCCGCCGCATCCTGCCCGATGTGTCTCAGCGCACGCTGACCGCGCAACTGCGTGCATTGGAGGCTGTCGGCATCATTTTGCGTACCGTGTATCCCGAAGTCCCGCCGCGCGTGGAATACCGCCTGACCGACTACGGCAAAACGCTTGCCCCCGTGCTGACAGCATTGAAAGAATGGGGCGACGGGTTCAAGCAAGCACAGGCGCATCATGAATAAAGCAACTTATAGTGGATTAACTTTAAACCAGTACGGCGTTGCCTCGCCTTAGTTCAAAGAGAACGATTCTCTAAGGTGCTGAAGCACCAAGTGAATCGGTTCCGTACTATTTGTACTGTCTGCGGCTTCGTCGCCTTGTCCTGATTTTTGTTAATCCACTATACATACGAAATATCGAGAACCTATGAACATCATCTTAAACGGCGAACCCGCCGAACTTTGCGGCAAAACCGTTGCCGACCTCATCGCCCAAACCGCGCCGCAAAAGCCCTTTGCCGTAGCGGTGAACACCGGATTTGTCGCCAAAGGCGCATATGCGGAAACGGTTTTGAACGAAAACGACAAAGTCGATATCGTGCGGCCGGTGGTCGGCGGCTAGGCGGCTAAGCAGTTTTGCCTTTTCAGACGACCTCTGTCCCAAAAACAACGTTATAGTGGATTAACTTTAAATCAGGACAAGGCGACGAAGCCGCAGACAGTACAGATAACGCCGTACTGGTTTAAAGTTAATCCACTATACAAAGGAACCCATCATGCTCACCCTATACGGAGAAACTTTCCCTTCTCGGCTGCTGCTCGGTACGGCTGCCTACCCGACCCCTGAAATCCTCAAACAATCCGTCCGTATCGCCCAGCCCGCAATGATTACCGTCTCATTGCGGCGCGCGGGAAGTGGCGGCGAGGCACACGGGCAGGGGTTTTGGTCGCTATTGCAAGAAAGCGGCGTCCCAGTGCTGCCCAACACCGCAGGCTGCCAAAGCGTGCAGGAAGCGGTAACGACGGCGCAGATGGCGCGGGAAGTGTTTGAAACCGATTGGATCAAACTCGAACTCATCGGCGACGACGACACGTTGCAGCCCGACGTCTTCCAGCTCGTCGAAGCGGCGGAAATCCTGATTAAAGACGGCTTCAAAGTGCTGCCTTATTGCACCGAAGACCTGATTGCCGGCCGCCGCCTGCTTGACGCAGGCTGTCAGGCGTTGATGCCGTGGGCGGCGCCGATTGGCACAGGCTTGGGCGCGGTTCACGCCTATGCGCTGAAAGTCCTGCGCGAACGCCTGCCCGACACGCCGCTGATTATCGACGCGGGCTTGGGTTTGCCCTCGCAGGCGGCGCAAGTGATGGAATGGGGTTTTGACGGCGTATTGCTGAACACCGCCGTTTCCCGCAGCGGCGACCCCGTCAACATGGCGCTCGCCTTCGCGCTCGCCGTCGAATCCGGACGGCTGGCATTTGAGGCCGAACCGGTCGAAGCGCGCACCAAAGCTCAAGCCAGTACGCCGACCGTGGGACAACCGTTTTGGCATTCGGCGGAATATTGACGGATAGCGTGTTGCTGGTATGTGAAAGGGTCGTCTGAAAATGTTCAGACGACCTTTTTACGGCAAGGTCTAACGGCCTGGTCGCGGAAAGGGAAGGGCGTTTTGAGTGGAACGTGTTATGCCATGAAAACTTGCTTTCAGACGACCTCTTGCCTTTTCCTTTATAATCCATCCATCTATTTTTCACTTATTTCAAGCAGGTTCACCATGTCCAAACCCACTCTCCTCCTCGTTGACGGCTCTTCTTATCTCTACCGCGCGTATCACGCGATGGCGCAGTTGACCGCACCTGACGGTGCGCCGACAGGTGCGCTTTACGGCGTATTGAACATGTTACGCCGGCTGCGGGCGGATTATGTGCACGATTATTGCGCGGTGGTGTTTGATGCGAAAGGTAAGAATTTCCGCCACGAGATGTTCCCCGACTATAAGGCGACGCGCCCGCCGATGCCGGATGATTTGCGCCCGCAGGCGGAAGCCTTGCCGGATTTGGTGCGGCTGATGGGCTGGCCGGTGCTGGTGATTCCGCAAGTCGAAGCGGACGACGTTATCGGCACGCTGGCTAAGATGGGTAGCGAAGCAGGTTGGAATGTGGTGGTGTCCACCGGCGATAAGGACATGGCGCAGCTGGTGAACGAGCGCGTAACGCTGGTGAACACGATGAGCGGCGAAAAGCTGGACATTGAAGGTGTGAAGGAAAAATTCGGCGTGCGCCCCGACCAAATCCGCGATTATCTCGCGCTGATGGGCGACAAGGTGGACAATGTGCCGGGCGTGGAGAAGTGCGGCCCGAAAACGGCGGTGAAGTGGTTGGAAGCCTACGGCTCACTGGCCGGTGTGATGGAGCACGCTGCGGAAATCAAGGGTAAGGTCGGCGAAAACCTGCAAGCCGCGCTGCCCCAACTGCCGTTGTCGTATGATTTGGTGACGATTAAAACCGATGTGGACTTGCACTCGGAGCTTTCAGACGGCCTCGAAAGCCTGCGCCGCACTTCGCCGAAATGGTCGCAGCTTGCGGTCGATTTCAAACGCTGGGGCTTCCGCACTTGGCTAAAAGAAGCGGAAAGCCGTATGCACGAAGCGGCGGACGGCGATTTGTTTGGCAGCGATACGATAGGCGAACAGGCGGCGTTGGACATGGAAACGTCGTCTGAAAAAATCATAGAACATGCCCCGACCCCCGAAAAGCTGGATTATCAAGCCGTTACTACCGAAGCGCAGTTTGCCGCCTTGTTGGACAAACTGTCGCAAGCGGAAAAAATCGGCATCGATACGGAAACCACGTCCCTAGACGCGATGAACGCCTCGCTGGTCGGCATCAGCATCGCGTTCCAAGCGGGTGAAGCAGTTTACATCCCCGTAGGACACAGCCTGACCGCCGCGCCAGAACAGCTTGATTTGCAGGATGTATTAGGTCGTCTGAAACCGCATTTGGAAAACCCCGCCCTGAAAAAAATCGGGCAAAACCTCAAATACGACCAACACGTTTTCGCCAACTACGGCATCGCCCTGAACGGCATTGCCGGCGACGCTATGCTCGCTTCCTACATCATCGAGAGCCATCTCGGACACGGCTTGGACGAATTGTCCGAACGCTGGCTCGGCTTGGAAACCATTACCTACGAATCGCTGTGTGGCAAAGGCGCGAAGCAAATCGGTTTTGCCGACGTCGCCATTGAGCAGGCGACCGAATACGCCGCCCAAGACGCAGATTTCGCCCTGCGCCTCGAAGCGCACCTGCGTGCGCAAATGGATGCAAAACAGCTTGAAATGTATGAAAAAATGGAGCTGCCCGTCGCGCAGGTATTGTTTGAAATGGAACGCAACGGCGTACAAATCGACCGTGCCGAACTCGCCCGCCAAAGCGCAGAACTCGGCGCTGAGCTGATGAAGCTCGAACAGGAAGCCTATGCCGCCGCAGGCCAGCCGTTCAACCTCAACTCGCCCAAACAGCTGCAAGAAATCCTGTTCGACAAAATGGGCATCCCCACCAAAGGCCTGAAAAAAACCGCCAAAGGCGGCATTTCCACCAACGAAGCCGTGCTCGAACAGCTCGCGCCCGACTATCCCCTGCCCAAAATCATCCTGCAAAACCGCAGCCTGGCGAAACTCAAATCCACCTACACCGACAAACTGCCCGAAATGATTTCCCCCAAAGACGGCCGCGTGCATACCACCTACGCCCAAGCCGTCGCCATTACCGGCCGCCTCGCCAGCAACAACCCCAACCTGCAAAACATCCCCATCCGCACCGCCGAAGGCCGCCGCGTGCGCCGCGCCTTCACCGCACCGCAAGGCAGCGTCATCGTTTCCGCCGACTATTCCCAAATCGAGCTGCGCATCATGGCGCACCTCTCCGGCGACAAAACCCTGATTACCGCGTTCCAAAACGGCGAAGACGTACACCGCCGCACCGCCGCCGAAGTATTCGGCATCGCCCCCGAAAACGTCTCGCCCGAACAACGCCGCTACGCCAAAACCATCAACTTCGGCCTCATTTACGGCATGGGCCAATACGGCCTCGCCAAATCGCTGGGCATAGACAACCTGTCCGCCAAAACCTTCATCGACCGTTACTTCGCCCGCTACCCCGGCGTCGCCGAATACATGCAGCGCACCAAAGAACAAGCCGCCGCGCAAGGCTTTGTCGAAACCCTGTTCGGCCGCCGCCTCTACCTGCCCGACATCCACAACAAAAACGCCAACGCCCGCGCCGGAGCTGAACGCGCCGCCATCAACGCCCCCATGCAAGGCACCGCCTCCGACCTCATCAAACGCACCATGATAGACGTGTCCCGCTGGCTTTCAGACGACCTCTTGCAAAGCAAACTGATTATGCAGGTGCATGACGAACTGGTGCTGGAAGTACCCGAAGCCGAACTGGATTTGGTTAAAGAAAAACTGCCGCAGATTATGGCGAAAGTGGACGAAGGGATGTTGAACGTGCCGCTGGTGGCAGAGGTGGGTGTGGGGATGAATTGGGAAGAGGCGCATTGAGATGGTATGCGTTTATCAGATTATTTTGAGAAAGGAATAAAGTAATGAGTGTTTGGAGTTTAATTAACGAAGGTGTAGCGTTATTTGAGAACAAAAAATTTGACGAAGCGATTGCGAAGCTGAATCAGGCTTTAGATGGAATTGAAGATAAAAATAGCCAAATTCAGGAGCAAAACAAGATTCAGTTTTGGCTAGGCCGTTGTTATTTTGAACAGGCGATGAAAGCCAAAGGCAAGGAGTCGGAACAGTTGTTTGGAAATGCAGTTGAACACCAACAGCAACAATTGAGGCTTGCCGAGCAGCTGGAAGATAAACAAAACAGCCTTCAACAACAAATCTATGCTCAATCTTGGCTTGGCCGCTGCTATTTCGAGCAGGCGATGAAAGCTGAAGGTAAGGAAGCGGCTAAGTTGTTTGAGCGGGCAGTTGAACACCACCAACAGCAATTGAGGCTTGCCGAACAGCTGGAAGACAAGCAAAACAGCCTTCAACAACAAATCAATGCCCAATCTTGGCTTGGTCATTGCTATTTGGAGCAGGCGATGAAAGCGGAAGGCAAGGAAGCGGCTAAGTTGTTTGAGCGGGCAGTTGAGCATTTCCAACAATCATTGGAATTTGCCAAACAGCTGGAAGACAAGCAAAACAGCCTTCAAGAACAAAACAATGCCCAATATTGGCTTGGTCGTTGCTATTTAGAGCAGGCGAAGAAAGCCAAAGGCAAAGAGTCGGAACAGTTATTTGGACGGGCAGTTGAACACCACCAACAACAATTGAGTCTTGTCGAACAGCTGGAAGATAAGCAGAACAGCCTTCAACAACAAATCGATGCCCAATCTTGGCTTG
This sequence comes from Neisseria flava, assembly GCF_982712965.1. Lineage (NCBI taxonomy): Bacteria > Pseudomonadati > Pseudomonadota > Betaproteobacteria > Neisseriales > Neisseriaceae > Neisseria > Neisseria flava. The sequence goes on from NZ_CEXQBZ010000117.1 coordinate 40,871, forward strand.
GCCGTTGCTATTTTGAGCAGGCGCTAAAAGCCAAAGACAAGGAGGCGGAACAGTTATTTGGACGGGCAGTTGAACACCACCAACAGCAATTGAGTCTTGCCGGACAGTTGGAAGATAAACAAAACAGCCTTCAAGAACAATTCTATGCCCAATTTTGGCTCGGCTATATCTATCTCAAACAGGCAGTTAAGATTAAAGATGAAGATTCTTCTAAGGTCAAAGAGTTAACTGAAAAAGCTGATAAATATTTTTTATTTTCCCTCAATAACTTGCCGCAATTAAAGGATGAGTTAGAAAGGAATAGAGCTGATAGGATTATTCACCAACATTTAAGAGAAATTCATTTTCTTCAAGAAGAATGGCAAAGTTATTTTAATCAGAAAAAGCAGGAAATGAAGGAAAAACTATTTATAAATGAAGAAGGTAAATTAACTGATGCTATCTCCACCATTCTGGCAGTTTTAAATATTCCACCTATCGAATTGGGGGCGATTCCACTTTCTCATTACACTTCGCCTTCAGTATGCGAAAGATTATTCGGTATTGTCAGCGATAAAACTAATGATAAAGCCGATGATAACAATCCTGTTGACAGTAACAAGGTTAGTCCGATGAGAATCGGCAGCTCCACCTACATGAATGACCCGACTGAAGGAGAAGGGCTGTTGGAGCTGCTGAATCTGCAGGATTTGGAATTGGAAAACAAGGCTGACTGCCCTGTCCATAATGCTTTCTTTACCTGTTTCTCCAGTCGTGTAAACGATTTGAACCAGTTCCGTTTGTATGGCAAAGAAAACGGCGTGGAAGCATCGGGGTGCTGCTTGGTATTTAATCAAAACGGGGATTGGTTGAAAGAGCCCGATGTTTCTTCTTCGTTCAGAAGTTTTACAAATGAACAGAATGAAGGTTTCAAAGAGCCAATAGAGGCAGATGTAGCGGGTTTAGAAGATGAAAACCTGCCGCTTTATCAGGTAGCTTATATCGCTTATTCCGATGAATATATTGCTAAGGAAAAATGCACAATATGGCTACCCGATGCAAGAAGACCAAAATTCGGTATTCGATTAAAGCCTGTTGGGAAAAATCTAAAATGGCATAAGTTCCGTATTAAGGAGCTTAGAGCAGCGTTAAAGAAGTTAATTAAAAACTCTAATAAAATCAAAAATGAAGACGGAAAGGCTTTAGAATATATCCGCTATCTGTTTAAAGATTTTGCTTTCCGTGACGAAGAAGAGTTCCGACTGCTGAAAATCGAACAAATCGGTTCGGACAAAATCGAATATTGCGAAGCCACAAAATCCGTCTATCTGCCTTATGCCGATATACGCGATATTGTGGATGAAGTGATTTTGGGGACGAATTACGAAAAGAGCGGAAAAGAGCGTAAGGCGGAAGTGTTTCAGCATTTGATGCGGAATCATTATAGAAATGTCAAAGTTTCCCGCTCATCGCTGCCGATTAATGCCAATCCGCCGATTAAGAAGGATTAGTTAGTTGTAGGTCGGATACTTGTATCCGACAAAAGCCGCAACCATCTCAGAAGCCGTCGGATTCAAGAACCTGACCTCCCCAAACCGAAACCGCGTGCGTACCGCACGCACGCGGTAGTTGAAACCCAAAACCCATCCAAGGTCGTCTGAAAACTTGTTTCACTTGTTTTCAGACGACCTTTATTTGGAGCAGCGGGGTAGGGTGGATCGTCTGAAAGGCGGTTTGCCCTAGCGTGTTAAATCATGTTAGGTTATGATGTTTCTTTTAACATATAAATAGATGGCTGACAGGTCGTCTGAAATGGAGAAAGGGCATGAATGCCGTAGTGATTGCAGTAATCGTGATGCTCGTGTTGTCGCTGTCGCGAGTACACGTCGTATTGAGCCTGACTGTCGGTGCGTTCGTCGGCGGATTGGTGGCGGGAATGCCGCTGGAAAACGTCGTAGATACGGCGGGTAATGTTACGCAGTCGGGGATTATTCCCGTATTTAACGAAGGCTTGAAGGGCGGTGCGCGGATCTCTTTGTCTTACGCGATGCTCGGTGCGTTTGCGATGGCGATTACCTATTCCGGGCTGCCGCAACAGCTTGCGGGTGGCATTATCCGCAAACTCAACAACAGTCAGGATGCAGTAAAAGGCGAGAGTTCGGTGAAATGGACGCTGCTGCTGATTATTCTGGCGATGGGCATCATGAGTCAAAACGTCGTGCCTATCCATATTGCCTTCATTCCGATGATTATTCCGCCGCTTTTGCTGGTGTTTAACCGCTTGAAAGTTGATCGTCGATTGATTACTTGCGTGATTACGTTCGGATTGGTTACGACTTATATGTTCCTACCCTTCGGCTTCGGCGCGATTTTCTTAAACGACATTCTCTTGGGCAATATCAAATCTGCGGGCATGGACGTCAAAGGCATCAGCGTCATGCACGCGATGGCGATTCCTGCTTTGGGTATGGTTTCGGGGCTGATTTTGGCGTTTATCCATTACCGCAAACCGCGTTCTTACCAAACCAATACCATTGATGCCGAGGACAACCGTGAAGCATCCGAACAACCGCAACCTTCGGCTTACCGCAGTCTGGTGGCGGCAATTGCAATCGGCGTGTGTTTTGCGATTCAGTTGATGTATGAAGATTCGTTGGTGTTGGGCGCGATGTTGGGTTTTGCCGTCTTTATGATGCTTGGCGTGATGAACCGCAATGCCGCCAGCGACGTGTTCGGTGAAGGCATCAAAATGATGGCGATGGTCGGTTTCATCATGATTGCAGCGCAAGGTTTTGCGGCAGTCATGACCGCGACAGGCGAGATCAAACCGCTGGTTGAACACAGTATGCAGCTTTTCGGCGGCAATAAAGGCATGGCGGCATTTACCATGTTGTTGGTCGGATTGTTGGTCACCATGGGCATCGGCTCTTCTTTCTCCACTTTGCCGATTATTACCGCGATTTATGTGCCGCTGTGTATCAGCCTCGGCTTCTCGCCGCTGGCAACCGTCGCCATCGTCGGCACGGCGGGCGCGTTGGGCGATGCCGGTTCGCCCGCGTCCGACTCGACGCTCGGCCCGACCATGGGTTTGAACGCCGACGGACAACACGACCACATCCGCGACTCCGTCATCCCAACCTTTATCCACTACAACATCCCGCTGATGATTGCCGGCTGGGTTGCCGCGATGGTGCTGTAAATGAGCGAAATGGACGAATTGGAACACCGCATCACCGAGCTGGAAATCCAAACCGCGCTTCAGGAAGACTTAATCGGCAGCCTGAACGATACGGTGGCGAAAATGCAGCAGACGCTGGATTTGCAGCAGGCGCAGTTGAGGCTGCTTTATCAGAAAATGCAAGACAAAGGCGCAAACGGAGAGCGCGAACCTTACAGCCTGCGTGATGAAATTCCGCCGCATTATTGAAGCGGGAATATGAAAGAAGGTCGTCTGAAAAACCGAATCAAGGTTTTCAGACGACCTTTTGGCGTTATCAATATCTCGCCATCGCTCCATCCACCTGCAAAGCCCAAGCATCAATCCCGCCTTGCAGGTTAAACAGATTTTCAAAACCCGCGTCCGCCAGATACATCGCCGTATGCAGGCTGCGGATGCCGTGGTGGCAGTAAACCACAATCGGCAAATCGTCGTCGGGCAGCTCGTTTTGGCGCAGCGGAATCAGGTTCATCGGGATATGGATGGCGTCAGGCAGAGCGCAGACGGCGGTTTCTTCGTCGGTGCGCACGTCCAGCAGATGGAACGCGCGACCTTCTTGCCGCCATTGTTGCAGTTGCAGCGGGGTGATTTGTTGAATCGTCATGATGTTGTGTGTGTGTGAAATGATGGAAACGATGAAAGGTCGTCTGAAAACGTTTCGCCATGTCCGGCTGGTTTTCAGACGACCTTTGAGTTCAAAAAAGATTAAAAATCGAAATCGCCGAAAGGACGGTTTTCTTTATCATCCAAATGCGCAACCAGTGTATCGAACAAGACTTTTTCTTCAAATTCGTCGCCCTTGCGCGTAATCAGCAGCGCGCGCTGTACCGGCCGGCGGCCGACGATGACCGCCATGCGGCCGCCGTCTTTCAACTGTTCTTTCAATACGTCAGGCACGCGGTCCACCGCGCCGCCGACGTAAACCGCATCAAACGGCGCACCCGCGGAAGGCTCGGTCAGCCCGTTGTTTTGCACATAATCGATATTATTCAAAGCCAAGTTATCCAACACTGCTTTGGCGCGGTCTTGCTGTTCGGCATCGAGGTCGTCTGAAACCACTTTGCCCGCCAGTTTCGCCAAGAGTGCGGTCGCATAGCCCGAACCCGTGCCGATTTCCAAAACCGTATCGGTTTTGGTTAGCTTCAAGCCCTGCGCCAACCGCGCCACAACTTTCGGCTCGAGCATCTTATGACCGTTGGCAAGCGGCAGCTCCATATCGGCATACGCCAAGCCCTGCAAAGACTCGTTCACGAAACGCTCGCGCGGAATCTCCTCCAAAGCGTCCAAAACGTCAAAATCCAATACATCCCACGGACGGATTTGCTGCTCGACCATGTTGAACCGCGCTTTTTCAAAATCCATTTTGTGCTCCGTTAAATAATTGTTTTAGCAATGGCAGACATTATAAAACCACACTCCCGCCGCGCCAACTTCAGCGCGCACAGCCTGCCTGTTTTTTTCAGTCTCAAGCCGCCTGACGCGAAGCCTTAAACCGCCTCTCTAAAATCTTCGCCAGTTCGCCCAAATACAAAGCATCCGTCTCATCAAACTGCGCCAAATGCTCGCTGTCCACATCCAACACGCCGATACAGCGGTCGTCTGAAAACAGCGGAACCACAATTTCCGAGCGCGACAAAGACGAGCAGGCAATATGGTCGGGATGCGCATTGACATCCTTAACGACCATCGTCTCGCCCTTCGCCCAAGCCTGACCGCACACCCCGCGCCCGAACGGAATCCGCGTACACGCCAAAGGTCCCTGAAACGGCGCCAAAACCAATTCGTCCGTGCGCGTATCAACCAAATAAAAACCCACCCAAAACCAGCCGAACGCCTCCTTCAAAACCGCCGCGGTGTTCGCCAAATTCGCCACCCAATCTGTCTCGTCCGCCACCACAGACTCAATCTGCGGCAACATCTCCCGATAAAGCGCGGCCTTGTCCGAAGCCGAAAAATGAAGCGCGTGCATAGCCATGTCCTATATATGTGTATATCAAGCAGTTATTATAGAACAGGTCGTCTGAAACAGCATTTCAGACGACCCCGGACATCCCGTTTCAAGTTGCGAACCCGTCGCATATCCACTAAACTTCACGTTACATCACGCTACACGCAGCGTACAGCCAAAGAAACACAACACGGAGCAAAAAAGATGCATCACCAAATCGGAATGTGGGATCAAAAATGGGTCATCGGCAACTGGAAAATGAACGGCCGACTCCAAAACAACAACGCACTCATGCACCGCTTCCGCATCATGCCCACCGCCGAACGCGTCCTAATCGGCCTCGCCGCCCCGACCGTTTACCTGTTGCAACTGCACAACGCCATGCAGATTGTCCTCAACAACCGCATCCTCACCTGCGCCCAAGACGTCAGCCGCTTCCCCAACAACGGCGCCTACACAGGCGAAGTTTCCGCAGAAATGCTCGCCGATATCGGCACAGACATCGTCCTCATAGGACACTCCGAACGAAGCCTCTATTTCGGCGAGAAAAACGAAATACAACGCCGCAAAATGGAAAACGTCCTCAACGTAGGCCTCATTCCCCTATTGTGCGTCGGCGAAAGCCTCGAAGAGCGCGAAGCCGGCAAAGAACACGAAGTCATCGCCCACCAACTCTCCGTGTTGCATGGACTGAACACCAAAAACATCGCCGTCGCCTACGAACCGGTATGGGCAATCGGCACCGGCAAAGTCGCCACCGTAGAACAAATTGCCGACATGCACGCATTCATCTACAAAGAAATCTTGTCTTTGTGCGGAAGCGATGTTAAAATCCGCGTTCTTTACGGCGGAAGTGTGAAAGCAGACAATGCAGCCGACATCTTCGCAGTACCTCATGTAGACGGCGCATTGGTTGGCGGCGCGTCATTATCGTATGACTCATTTACCGCCATCATCAACGCAGCACAAGCCTCGTAGAAAACATATGGAAGCCTTTAAAACTCTTATCTGGATTATTAATATTATTTCCGCTTTGTCGGTGGTTGTGTTAGTATTGCTGCAACACGGCAAAGGCGCGGACGCAGGCGCAACCTTCGGGTCAGGCAGCGGCAGCGCGCAGGGCGTATTCGGTTCCGCAGGCAACGCAAACTTCCTGAGCCGCGCAACCGCCATCGCAGCGACTTTCTTCTTCGCAACCTGCATGGCAATGGTTTATATCCATACCCATACAAACAAACACGGTTTGGACTTCAGCAATGTGAAACAAACCCAGCAGGCTCCGAAACCTGCCGCTCCCGCTGAAAACCAATCCGCACCTGCTGCACCCGCTCCTCAGCAGCAGAAATAACAGTTTTTCAAATGCCGACATGGTGAAATTGGTAGACACGCTATCTTGAGGGGGTAGTGGCCGTAGGCTGTGCGAGTTCAAATCTCGCTGTCGGCACCAACACACAAAAACGCTTAGAAATTCTAGGCGTTTTTTTTTCGTTTAATCCCGTCTAATGCCATCAACCAATCTCAATAAATACAAGGCTTTCAGACTGATTGCTATCCTATTATCTTCTTCCCGATTGTATAATTCCGTCTAATTCAGCTTAATTGAATCAACCAAAATCAGGGGGTATGATTCGGGGTATCTGAAATACCCCCTAAAACATACCCCCACTATGCCGCTGAATGACCGACAAATCAAAAACGCCAAGCCCGCCGAAAAACCGTTTAAGCTGAATGACGGCAAGGGCTTGTATCTGTATATCAATAC
>NZ_CEXQBZ010000118.1:0-47432 GCF_982712965.1 Neisseria flava
CTGTCGCTTCTTTGGATTAGGTTTTCGTATTTCATTTGGGAATTGTAAATCTTCAGGATACTTTCGCAAGAGGTCTAATAAAATTCCTTTCGTATGTTTGTTGTTTGAATTTGAACGAACGATACTATATCGTGTCCTGATGCCTAAATTCAATATATTTTAAAATAAAATAGGTATTAATAACTAGTATTTTGCGCTGATTGAATAGGAAAATATAACGTGATTTAACCATTGGTTCTACAACAAAAGGTCGTCTGAAACCATATTTTCAGACGACCTCCGATATCCGACGGCCTATTTGCCGCCAAAATCCAATTTATCTTTGAAATTCATGTAAACGACAGTAAAATATACAAAGATTTACCCGCCTTTTGCCGCAGCGTGAAAACCCACTCCGGCAGACGGGAAGATTCCGACTTTGCAGCACCGCGCTGCCCTACCAATCTCAAACAGAAAGCACGAAACATGGCGTTAATCGTACATAAATACGGCGGCACATCAGTAGGCTCGCCCGAACGCATTAAAAACGTAGCCAAACGTGTCGCCAAAGCCCGCGCCGAAGGACACGACATCGTTGTCGTCGTATCCGCCATGAGCGGCGAAACCAACCGCCTGGTTGCGCTGGCGCACGAAATGCAGGAGCATCCCGATCCGCGCGAGCTGGACGTAGTCTTAGCCACCGGCGAACAAGTAACCATCGGCCTTTTGGCAATGGCATTGAAAGACATCGGCGTGGATGCCAAAAGCTACACCGGCTGGCAGGTCGCCCTCAAAACCGATACTTCCCATACTAAAGCCCGCATCGAAAGCATCGATGACGAAAAAATGCGCACCGACCTCGATGCAGGCAAAGTCGTTATCGTGGCAGGTTTCCAAGGCATCAGCAGCGAAGGCAATATTTCCACGCTCGGACGTGGTGGTTCCGACACTTCCGCCGTTGCGCTCGCTGCAGCCCTCAAAGCAGACGAATGCCAAATCTATACCGACGTAGACGGCGTTTACACCACCGATCCCCGCGTCGTGCCCGAAGCGCGCCGCATGGATACGGTTACATTTGAAGAAATGATCGAACTGGCAAGCCTCGGTTCGAAAGTTTTGCAAATCCGTTCAGTAGAATTCGCCGGAAAATACAAAGTGCGCCTGCGCGTACTGAGCAGCCTGCAAGACGGCGGCAACGGCACCTTAATTACCTTTGAAGAGGACGAAAACATGGAAAGAGCTGCCGTAACCGGTATCGCATTCGATAAAAACCAAGCCCGCATCAACGTGCGCGGCGTACCCGACAAACCCGGCGTCGCCTACCAAATTTTAGGCGCGGTTGCCGATGCCAACATCGAAGTCGATATGATCATCCAAAATGTCGGCAGCGAAGGCACCACTGATTTCTCCTTCACCGTACCGCGCGGCGAGTACAAACAAACCATCGAAATCCTGACCAAACTGCAAGACAGCATCGGCGCAGCCGCCATCGACGGCGACGACACCGTGTGCAAAGTCTCCGCAGTCGGCTTAGGCATGCGTTCGCACGTCGGCGTTGCCGCCAAAATCTTCCGCACCCTCGCCGAAGAAGGCATCAACATCCAAATGATTTCTACCTCAGAAATCAAAGTTTCCGTCTTGATTGACGAGAAATACATGGAACTCGCTACCCGCGTCCTGCACAAAGCGTTTGATTTGGGTTAATTGGGTTATATGTTTGAAAGGTCGTCTGAAAACTTATTTTCAGACGACCTTTTATTTTATTGTGGAAAAGTAGCTCAGATTTTTGAATCACACATTTTTGGGTGAAATAATTGCAGGGGAGGGTGGTGGTAACAATGTAGATATTTGCTGTTTTGATTTGCTCTGGCTTATCGGATATAGGCAGAAACAGCAATGTTTTCAGACGACCTTTTGGTGCCTTAACATTTAGTGAGGTTAGGCTATCTTTCTGTTTTCCCTTATAATGCTGAGTCTTTCTATATACTTTTCTGTCTCCCTTTCTTCATGAAACCGATTCCTAGCTATACGCGTTGGTGGCGTTATAAATCCTACCTGCCCGACGCATCGCTGCCGGCGCATACGGTGGATTGCCCGGACTGCGGCAACCGCATGGATATTCCGCGCCTGCGGCAGGGGCAGGAGGCGCATTGTCCGGTGTGCAATCATGAAGTGGTCGAGGTGGAAAACAATCCTTATGTTGCACCGCTGGCTTACGCGACCACTTCGCTGATTTTGATGGCGTTTGCGTACAGCATGGTTTATATCCGCGTGCAACTCTTCGGCGTAACATCCGTCCTGTCGCTGCCGGAAATGATGCGGCTTTTGATTTATCAGGATTACGGCTTTCTGGCGGAAGTGATGTTCGTCCTGACTTTTGGCGCGCCGGTATTGTTTTTACTGCTTTGCCTCTATGTTTATACGGCGCTGGTGCGCGAGCGGGCGTATCCTGCGCTGCGGTTTGCGACGCGGGTTTTGGTCAGGCTGCGCCATGCGATTATGGTGGATGTGTTTTTTATTTCCACTTTGGTGGCGTATATCAAGCTCTCGTCCGTGGCGGCGGTAGAATTCGGCTCGGCGTTTTATTTGATGTTTGCGCTGTCGGTCATGCTGATTCGGACTTCGGTCTCGATTCCGCAGCATTGGGTTTATTATAAAATCCACAGACTGACGGACGGGGATGCGGTGCAATCGGCATCCGACGACAAAACCTGTTGCAGCCGCTGCCTGTATTTTCGTGATAAAGACGAGCAGCCTTGCGAGGTTTGCGGTGCGGATTTATACCGCCGCCGCCCGAAAAGCCTGAGCATTTCGCTGGCGTTTTTGATTGCGGCGTTTATCCTGTATTTCCCTGCGAATATTCTGCCGATTATGATTTCGTCGAACCCTACCGCGCTGGAGGTCAATACGATTTTCAACGGCATTGTGTATATGTGGAACGACGGTGACAGGCTGATTGCGGTGATTATTTTCAGCGCGAGTATTTTGGTGCCGGTATTGAAGATTATCGCGATGGCGGTTTTGATTGCATCCGCTTATTTCAAACCGCCGATGAGCGCGCCGAAAATGTCGGTGCTTTACCGGATTACCGAATCCATCGGCCGCTGGTCGATGATTGATATTTTTGTGATTATTATTTTGATGAGTTCGTTCCACACCAATATGGCGCGCGTCGTCCCTGGCGGGGCGGCGGTTTATTTCTGCCTGGTGGTAGTATTGACCATGCTGTCTGCCTATTATTTCGATCCCCGCCTGATTTGGGACAGACACCAGCAGCTTTCAGACGACCCCGATTCCGACGATAACCAGAAACAATGAAAAAACACGATTCTTCTCAAACACACCGCGCACCCGCGCGTGTCAAAAAAACCAATGTCTTCACGTCTATCGTGTGGCTGATTCCGCTGATTGCGCTGATTGCAGGCGGCTGGCTGCTGGTGAAAGACATCCGCAACCGAGGTCCGGTCGTCACGCTTTTGATGGACAGCGCGGAAGGCATTGAAGTCAACAACACGGTGATTAAAGTATTGAACGTCGATGTCGGACACGTTACCCGCATCAAGCTGCGTGACGACCAAAAAGGCGTGGAAGTCACCGCCCAACTTAACGCCGATGCGAAAGACCTCATCCGCAGCGATACGCAGTTTTGGGTGGTCAAGCCCCGTATCGACCAAAGCGGCGTAACGGGTTTGAGCACGCTCCTGTCTGGTTCGTATATCGCGTTTACGCCCGGCAAAAGCAATGAAACGAAGGACGTATTTGAAGTTCAGGACATTCCGCCGATTGCCGCCATCGGACAAAGCGGCCTGCGCCTGAAGCTGGTCGGTCAAAACGATAAAATCCTCAACGTCAGCAGCCCCGTACTTTATGAAAACTTTATGGTCGGACAGGTAGAAAGCGCGCATTTCGAGCCTGCCAACCAAACCGTGCATTACACCATCTTCATCCAAAGCCCGAACGACAAATTGATTAATTCGGAAAGCCGCTTTTGGCTGGAGAGCGGCATTAATATCGAAACCACAGGCAGCGGCGTGAAACTCAATTCCGCCCCTCTGCCCGCCTTGCTGTCCGGCGCGATTTCGTTTGATTCGCCAAAAACCAAAAACAGCAAAAATGTGAAAAGCGAAGACAGTTTTACGCTTTACGACAGCCGCAGCGAAGTGGCAAACCTGCCCGATGACCGTTCGTTGTATTACACCGCGTTTTTCAAACAGTCCGTGCGCGGTCTGACCGCCGGTTCGCCCGTCGAATATAAAGGACTGAATGTGGGCGTGGTTTCCGACGTTCCCTATTTTGACCGAAACGACAGCCTGCATCTGTTTGAAAACGGCTGGATTCCCGTGCGCATCCGCATCGAGCCGTCGCGCATGGAAATCAATGCCGACGAACAAAGCAAAGAACATTGGAAACAACAATTCCAAGCCGCTTTGGGTAAAGGTCTGACCGCCACCATTTCCAGCAACAACTTGATTACCGGCAGCAAAATGGTCGAACTGACCGACCAACCCTCATCTTCACCCAAGCTGAGACCGCACACCGTTTACGCAGGCGATACCGTCATTGCCACACAAGGCGGCGGTTTGGATGATTTGCAGGCAAAAGTGGCGGATTTGTTAGAGAAATTCAACAATCTGCCGTTGGATAAAACCGTTGCCGGGTTGAACGGTTCGCTCGCCGAACTCAAATCCACCCTCAAATCTGCCAATGCCGCTTTAAGCTCCATTGACAAACTGGTCGGCAAACCACAAACGCAAAACATTCCGAACGAGCTGAACCAAACCCTGAAAGAATTGCGCCAAACCCTGCAAGGCGTATCGCCGCAATCGCCCATCTACGGCGACGTGCAAAATACCCTGCAAAGTTTGGACAAAACCCTCAGAGACGTACAGCCCGTCATTAATACTTTGAAAGAAAAACCCAATGCGCTGATTTTCAACAGCAGCAGCAAAGATCCCATCCCGAAAGGAAGCCGATAATGCGCCTCTTCCCGATTGCCGCCGCCCTGACGCTTGCCGCCTGCGGCACCGCGCAAAGCCCGCAATATTTCGTCCTGCCCGACAGCCAATACATCCGGCCGGCGGCGCAAGGCAGTGAAATCGCGGTCAAAGTCAACCTTGCCGAACCGCTCGCCAACGGCGGCCTCGTTTACCAAACCGATGCGTATCATGTGAATCTGGCGAAGAACCACCTTTGGGCGGCGCCTCTTGACGGCGCGTTGGCGGCAAACCTCAGCAACAAACTCAACCGCCTCAACCCGCGCCATACTTTCGTTCCCGCCTCACGCAGCCAAAGCAGCCAAACCCTGAAAATCTATGTCGAAGCCTTCCAAGGCAGCTATCAGGGGCAGACTACCGTCAGCGGCTACGCCCTATGGCCGGACGGACGCAACAAACCGTTTGACGTTACCACCCCGCAACAAGGCGACGGCTATACCGCCATGCTGGAATCTTTGGAAAACGGTTTGAACGAAGCGGCAAAAAGCATCGCCTATTGATGAGGTCGTCTGAAAATCCCTGCTGTGGGTTTCGCCAAAACCATTCATCGTACAAAAGGAAGAAACATGCACAACATCACGCTTTATACCCATCCCTTTTCACGCGGCAGATACGTCGTATGGATGCTCAAAGAGTGCGGCGCGGAATACACCGTCGTTCCCGTCCAGTTCGGCACGCAAATGAAATCCGCCGAATATCTCTCCATCAATCCACAAGGCCAAGTCCCCGCGCTCAAATTCGGTGATGCCGTACTGACCGAATCGACCGCCATTATTACCTTTTTGGCGGAACAATTCCCCGACAAACACCTCATCCCCGCCGCAGGTACGGTGGAGCGCGGCGAATACTACCGCTGGATGTGCATATTGATGCACCTCGAATACGCAGCCTTCAACAAACTGCACAACCTGCCGGTCGAAACGCCCGAGTGCCGCCGCCAAATCGGTTACGGCGATTTTGATACCGCATGGAACACATTGCGTGAACACTTGAAAAACCGCGACTACATCGTCGGCAACAGCTTTACCGCGATGGATTTGTACTGCTCCGCGCTGATTCTGCACTTAACGCAAAATTGGAAAGTGTTGCCTGCCGATGAAACCGACGTATTGCAACGCTACGCCGCCAAACATCTCGCCCGCCCCGCTTTCGCCGAAACCCAAGCATGGACGCAAGAAACCGCCGCCCAAATGCCGCCTGTGGCATAAATCAAGATTATTAAAACCAGAAGGTCGTCTGAAAACCCTTCGCAATCAGGTTTTCAGACGACCTTTGTTGTTATATTCGGCGATGTTTTCTCAACCGAACAGTCTGTTCACATCAGACGCTTTTTTGCGGTAAGGTAGGCGGATGTCGACGCGGAAAATGCCGTCGAGTTGGCGGCTTTGGATTTTGGCATCGTTGTCGTACATCAGCGTCAGGCGTTCTTTGAGGTTGTGCAATGCCATTGAGTTGCCTTTGTGCGGTTTGGCGTTTTCGCTGCTTTCGGGCGGGGTGTACGGGTTTTCGATGCGGATGTAGATGGATGATTTGTTGAGCTTGGTAAACACGGTAATCATGCCGGGGCGGTGGGTCGATTCGACGCCGTGGAAGACCGCGTTTTCCAAAAGGGGTTGGAGCAGGAGGTGCGGCGTTTCCGCGTCATCGGGTGCTTGGTGCTGCCACATAACCTGTACGCGCATATGACCCATGCGGATTTGTTCGATGGCGATGTATTCTTGCGCCCACTCGATTTCCTGTCCTAAAGTACTGCTTTGGCTGCCGTCGCGCAGTTGGGCGCGGAAGAGGTTGGCGAGGTTTTCCAACAGGGTTTCCGCGTCATACGGGCGCAGGCGGATCAGGCTGATGGCGGCATTAAGGCTGTTGAACAGGAAATGCGGGCGGATGCGGGCGGTCAACGCGCTGAGGCGAGCTTCGGAAACCGAAGGCGCAAGGCCGTTCCGGCGCGAAGCTTCGTAATACATCAGCCCGAGCAGGAACAGGTTGAACAGGAAAAAATGTTGCGACAGCGATCTGCCATTCGTTTTTAAAACGACAAAATCAACAATCACAAATATCGACAGGTTCAAAAGATAGGTAATGATGACGCCGTAGGGTGCTTCTTTGATGGAAGGTACGAATATATTGACGAAATATGCTTTGATCAAAATACCCAAAAGTACGGGGAAAATCCATTTGGAGTGATGGTAAATTTCTGCAGAATAGGAGAGTGAGGAATCGCTGATTAAGGGCAGAAAAAACAGACTGCCCAAGACAATAATCAAAAGGCGCACGACTGTCGCGGAATTGCGCAGGTCGGGGGCGGCGAATGTATTGTTGATTTGACGTATAATAGACATAAAATATTTCCAACCGTTTTCTTTTAATGCGTTTATACGAGCCTTAGCGGCTCTGTTATTTTATCTGAGGATGAAACCATGAGTAAGGACAAAACCTGGTCTGGCCGTTTCAACGAGCCTGTTTCCGAACTGGTAAAAAAATACACCGGTTCGATCGATTTCGATAAACGGCTTGCCGAGTGGGACATTCAGGGTTCGCTGGCGCACGCGCAAATGCTTGTTCAATCAGGTGTTTTGAGTGAAGAAGATTTGGCGGCGATCCGTCAGGGAATGGCGGAGATTATAGCAGAAATCAAGGACGGTACTATTTCTTGGTCGCTGGATTTGGAAGATGTCCACATGAACATCGAACGCCGTCTGACCGACAAAATCGGCGACGCCGGCAAACGCCTGCACACCGGTCGCAGCCGCAACGACCAAGTCGCTACCGACATCCGCCTTTGGCTGCGTGATCAGATTACCGTTATTCAAGACCTGATTCGAAGCCTGCAAACGGCTTTGGTTGATTTGGCGGAACAAAACGCCGAAACCGTCATGCCCGGTTTTACCCATCTGCAAGTCGCCCAACCCGTCAGCTTCGGGCACCACATGCTCGCCTACGTCGAAATGCTCGGACGCGATTTCGAACGCATGGCAGACTGTCGCAAACGCGTCAACCGTATGCCGCTCGGCGCTGCCGCCCTTGCCGGTACGACCTATCCGATTCAGCGCGAAATCACCGCCGAATTGCTGGGTTTCGAACAAATCTGCCAAAACTCGCTTGATGCCGTATCCGACCGCGATTTTGCCGTTGAGTTCACCGCAGCCGCCTCGCTGGTTATGATTCACCTGAGCCGCTTGTCCGAAGAATTGATTTTGTGGATGAGTCCGCGTTTCGGCTTTATCGACATCGCCGACCGTTTCTGCACAGGTTCGTCCATCATGCCGCAGAAGAAAAATCCCGACGTTCCCGAACTCGTGCGCGGCAAGTCAGGCCGTGTCATCGGACACCTTATCGGCTTGATTACCCTGATGAAATCACAACCCTTGGCGTACAACAAAGACAATCAGGAAGATAAAGAACCGCTGTTTGACACCGCCAACACGCTCATCGACACCCTGCGGATTTACGCCGATATGATGCGCGGCGTAACCGTCAAACCCGACAATATGCGCGCCGCCGTGATGCAGGGCTTCGCCACTGCCACCGATTTGGCGGATTACTTGGTGAAAAAAGGCATGCCTTTCCGCGACAGTCACGAAGTCGTCGCTCAAGCCGTGCGCCACGCCGACCAAGCGGGGGTTGATTTGAGCGAACTGCCGCTCGAAGTTCTGCAAGGCTTCAGCGATCTGATTTCAGACGACGTGTACGGCGTACTGACACCCGAAGGCAGTCTGAACGCGCGCAACCACTTGGGCGGAACCGCGCCGGAGCAAGTCCGCTTCCAAGTGAAACGCTGGCGGGAACTGTTGGCTTAAAGAGAAATAGATAGAAAGGTCGTCTGAAAACCAAAAATAGGGCTTTCAGACGACCTTTTCTGGTGAAGTAACTGGCGAATAGTCAGATTTGCTTTTTAACATTACCCCCGTAAAATTCCAGGTCGTCCTGGAACTTTAACCATTACCTGTATATTCGCAAAAGTTTAAGATATTTCCGGTGTATCTGTTTTCAGACGACCTCCTACATTATTCAGAAAGTTAAAATATGAATACCAAACAAAAAGTCATCGCCATAGACGGCCCCAGCGCGTCGGGAAAAGGTACGGTCGCTTCCCGTGTCGCTCAGGCTTTGGGATTTGATTATCTGGACTCCGGCGCGTTATACCGCCTGACCGCGCTCTATGCGAAGAAACGGGATGTGGAATGGAGCGATGAAGAGGCGGTTGCCGAGTTGGCGGAAAATCTGCCCGCCCGCTTTGAAGGGTCGCAGGTCTTTTTGGATGATGAAGACGTTTCGAGACAAATCCGCAGCGAAGCAATCGGTATGGGCGCTTCTGCAGTGGCGCAGTTGCCGAAAGTGCGTGCCGCGCTTTTGCAGCGGCAGCGTGATTTTCTGACGGAAAAAGGTTTGGTCGCAGACGGGCGCGATATGGGTTCGGTTGTTTTCCCTGATGCGGCGTTAAAGATTTTCCTGACCGCAGGTGCGAAAATACGGGCGGAACGCCGCGCCAAACAAATTGGCATTCCGTGCGAAGGCTTGGAATTTGAACGGATTTTGTCGGACATTGAAGCACGGGACGAAGCTGACCGCCGCCGCAGTGTCGCGCCCTTAAAGCAGCTCCCCGATGCCGAGCTTTTGGATACGAGCGGGCTGAGTATCGAAGAAGCTGTAAAAAAAGTGCTTGATTGGTATCATAAAGTTTAAAATTTAGGGTATAATCCCTGCGTTTTGTTTCAGACGACCTTTGGAGCATCCGAAGGTCGTCTGAAATATTTATTTTCAAAGCCTGTCGTGCCAAGGGCGGCAGGCATTCTCCAACCTACCCCGCACCCCTTGGCGGTGTACCGAAAAGAGTATATATGACTATGGAAAATTTTGCCCAGCTGCTTGAAGAAAGCTTTACCCTGCAAGAGATGAACCCAGGTGAAGTGATTACTGCCGAAGTAGTCGGCATTGATCAAAACTTCGTTACTGTAAACGCAGGTCTGAAATCAGAATCTCTGATTGACGTTGCTGAATTCAAAAACGCTCAGGGCGAGATTGAAGTTAAAGTTGGCGATTTCGTTACCGTTACCATCGAATCTGTTGAAAACGGCTTCGGCGAAACCAAACTGTCCCGCGAAAAAGCCAAACGTGCTGCCGACTGGATCGCTTTGGAAGAAGCGATGGAAAACGGCGACATCCTGTCCGGCGTTATCAATGGCAAAGTCAAAGGCGGCCTGACCGTTATGATCAACAGCATCCGCGCATTCCTGCCGGGTTCTCTGGTTGACGTGCGTCCCGTTAAAGACACTTCCCACTTTGAAGGCAAAGAAATCGAATTCAAAGTCATCAAACTGGACAAAAAACGCAACAACGTCGTGGTTTCCCGCCGCGCCGTTCTGGAAGCTACTTTGGGTGAAGAGCGTAAAGCCCTGCTGGAAAACCTGCAAGAAGGCTCTATCATCAAAGGTATCGTTAAAAACATCACCGACTACGGTGCATTCGTTGACTTGGGCGGCATCGACGGTCTGTTGCACATCACCGACTTGGCATGGCGCCGTGTGAAACACCCGAGCGAAGTCTTGGAAGTTGGTCAAGAAGTTGAAGCCAAAGTCCTGAAATTCGACCAAGACAAACAACGTGTTTCTCTGGGTATGAAACAATTGGGCGAAGATCCTTGGAGCGGTCTGACCCGTCGTTACCCACAAGGCACCCGTCTGTTCGGTAAAGTATCCAACCTGACCGACTACGGTGCGTTCGTTGAAATCGAACAAGGCATTGAAGGTTTGGTACACGTTTCCGAAATGGATTGGACCAACAAAAACGTACACCCAAGCAAAGTCGTACAATTGGGCGACGAAGTTGAAGTCATGATTCTGGAAATCGACGAAGACCGCCGCCGTATCTCTTTGGGTATGAAACAATGCCAAGCCAATCCTTGGGAAGAATTTGCTGCCAACCACAACAAAGGCGACAAAATCTCCGGTGCGGTTAAATCCATCACTGACTTCGGTGTGTTCGTAGGTCTGCCCGGCGGTATCGACGGTCTGGTTCACCTGTCTGACCTGTCTTGGACTGAAGCCGGCGAAGAAGCTGTACGCAAATACAAAAAAGGCGAAGAAGTTGAAGCCGTTGTATTGGCAATCGACGTTGACAAAGAGCGCATCTCTTTGGGTATCAAACAACTGGAAGGCGATCCTTTCGGTAACTTCATCAGCGTAAACGACAAAGGTTCTTTGGTTAAAGGTTCTGTGAAATCTGTTGACGCCAAAGGTGCCGTTGTTGCCCTGTCTGACGAAGTAGAAGGCTACCTGCCTGCTTCCGAATTCGCAGCCGACCGAGTTGAAGACCTGACCACCAAACTGAAAGAAGGTGACGAGGTTGAAGCCGTTATCGTTACCGTCGACCGCAAAAACCGCAGCATCCGCCTGTCTGTTAAAGCTAAAGACGCCAAAGAAAACCGCGAAGCCCTGAATTCAGTCAACGCTGCTGCAACCGCCAGCGCCGGTACTACCAGCCTCGGCGACTTGCTGAAAGCCAAACTGTCCGGCGACCAAGAATAAGGTTGCAGACATGACGAAGTCTGAATTAATGGTTCGTTTGGCAGAAGTTTTTGCCGAGAAAAACGGTAACCAATTGCTGGCAAAAGACGTCGAATACAGCGTAAAGGTTTTGGTTGATACCATGACCCGCTCGCTGGCTCGCGGTCAGCGTATTGAAATCCGTGGTTTCGGCAGCTTCGATTTGAACCATCGCCCGGCCCGTATCGGCCGCAACCCCAAAACCGGCGAACGTGTGGAAGTGCCTGAAAAACACGTCCCTCACTTCAAGCCCGGTAAGGAATTGCGTGAACGTGTGGACTTGGCTTTACAAGAAAATGCCAACTAAACCTGAGTAAACGAACGCCGCAGAAATGCGGCGTTTTTTGTCGTCTGAAAATATGGTTCTCTATTGTTTTCGTAATTTGGGCGGAATTTGTAATGGAAAATTCATAGGGTCGTCTGAAATCATCTATAATACGTTTCTTTTAATGATTGCCCGTTGATAAAACGTATAGTGGATTAACTTTAAATCAGGACAAGGCGACGAAGCCGCAGACAGTACAGATAGTACGGCAAGGCGAGGCAACGCCGTACTGGTTTAAAGTTAATCCACTATAATTGTCAAACCCAAAAACATAATAAAGGTCAGATATGAGTGATAGAGGTCAACTGTTTGTCGCCCCTCCGTTTGAAAACCACAGCCCGCTGACTTGGTATCAGGCGGCAGCCGAGCAACCGAATTTCATCCGCGATGAAGCACAGGCGCGGGCGATTGAATATTTGGATCGTTTGTGGACGGAACTGATGATGTTCAAACGCAAACGCAATCGTTTCCTAGGACGCAGCCTGCGCTCTCCTCAAGTGCCGAAAGGTTTGTATTTTTATGGCGGCGTAGGTCGCGGCAAAAGTTTTTTGATGGACGCTTTTTTCGGCTGCTTGCCATACCGCCGCAAACGCCGTGTCCACTTTCATGCTTTTATGGCGGAAATCCACAAGCGTTTGAAAGATTTGAAAAGCGAAGCTAATCCTTTAAAAGCAGTAGCCGCCGAGATTGCCAAAGAGACCCGCGTATTGTGTTTTGATGAATTCCACGTCAGCGATATTGCGGATGCGATGATTCTGGGTCGCCTGCTGGAAAACTTGTTGAGCGAAGGCGTAGTTTTGGTGGCAACTTCCAACTACGCCCCGTCTGAGCTTTATCCCCAAGGTCAAAACAGAAGCAGTTTTCTGCCGACCATTGCGCTGATTGAATCCAGCCTGACCGTCTTAAATGTTGATGGCGGAGAAGACTACCGTCTGCGCACTTTACGTCCTGCTGAGATTTTCTTCGTTCCCAATAATGAAGAAAACGAGCAAAAATTGGCTGCTTTATTTAAAGAAATGGCGGGAATTGCCGAATTGAATCCCGGCGTCAGCGTGATACACGGGCGAGAAATTCCGCACAAAGCCCAATCCGATCGCACCATTTGGTTCGATTTCCGCGCTTTATGCTTTGGTCCACGTTCGCAAGCCGATTACCTCTATCTGGCCGAACATTATGAAATGGTGTTCGTATCAGGATTGGAACGTCTGACACCGCAAGAAAAAGCCGAAGCGCGCCGCCTTACTTGGCTGATTGATGTACTGTACGATTTCCGAGTGAAACTCTGTGCCACCAGCGCGGTAGGCGTAAACGATATTTATGTCGAAGGCGATTTCGCCGAAGAATTTACCCGCACTGCCAGCCGTATGGTGGAAATGCAATCGGAAGTTTATTTGGAACAGCCGCATCTGACGTTGAAAAAATAAGATTGGGGCGAAGAAAAAAAGTGCGGCTTTTCCCAAAGCAAACTGAAATTTGCTAAAATAGCATCTCATTTTCCTCAAACTCAGACTATTGCACAACGCAATAAAAACAAGGACATAATATGGCTATTGAGCGCACGATCTCCATCGTTAAACCCGATGCTGTAGGTAAAAATGTAATCGGCAAAATTTACAGCCGTTTTGAAGACAACGGACTGCGTATTGTCGCCGCCAAAATGAAGCACCTCAGCGTGCGCGAAGCCCAAGAGTTTTATGCTGTGCACAAAGAGCGTCCTTTTTACGACAGCTTGGTTGCCTTTATGACCAGCGGTCCTGTGATGATTCAGGTACTGGAAGGTGAAAATGCCGTTGCAAAAAACCGTGAACTGATGGGCGCAACCAATCCTGCCGAAGCCGCTCCCGGTACGATACGTGCCGATTTTGCCGAATCTCTCAGCGTAAACGCCGTACATGGCTCTGATAGTCTGGAAAATGCAGCAATCGAGATTGCCTACTTCTTCAGCCAAAGCGAAATCTGCCCGCGTTAACGATAAATACCGTTCGAGCGTCCGACCGGTTCGGGCGTTTGGACGGTTTTGTCGATATTGTTTGTCTCAATCTGTTTTCAGACGACCTTTCTCAAATGGGGGTCGTCTGAAAATATGATAGAAGGAGCTTGAAAATAAAAGCTGTTTGCTCAACAAGATTCAAGACATGTTCAAACCCACTATGCAACGCCCTAATCCGCCGGATTTGCAAGATTTATCGCGACAGCCTTTATTCAAAAGCTTTACCAAGAAATAAACCACATGAAAACCAATCTACTGAATTACGATTTAAACGGACTGACCCATCATTTTGCCGAAATGGGTGAAAAACCGTTTCGCGCCAAACAAGTCATGCGCTGGATTCACCAAGCCGGTGCGCAAAGTTTCGATGAAATGACCGATTTGGCAAAATCCCTGCGCCTGAAACTCAACGAACAGGCAATCGTGGATGTGCCCAAACTGATGATGGCGCAAGAATCCACCGACGGTACGCGCAAATGGCTGCTGGATGTAGGAACGGGCAACGGCGTGGAAACAGTGTTTATCCCCGAAGCAGAACGCGGTACGTTGTGTATTTCCTCGCAAGTCGGCTGCGCATTGGAATGCACCTTCTGCTCTACCGGCCGCCAAGGTTTCAACCGTAATCTGACCGCTGCCGAAATCATCGGGCAACTGTGGTGGGCAAATAAAGCAATGGGCGTTACGCCGAAAAACGAACGCGTGATTTCCAATGTAGTCATGATGGGCATGGGCGAGCCAATGGCGAACTTTGATAATGTCGTTACTGCGCTGAGCATCATGCTGGACGATCATGGCTACGGCCTAAGCCGCCGCCGCGTTACCGTTTCCACATCAGGCATGGTGCCGCAAATGGACAGGCTGCGCGATGCAATGCCTGTTGCGCTGGCAGTATCCCTTCATGCTTCCAACGACGAAGTACGCGATCAAATCGTTCCGCTGAATAAAAAATATCCGTTGAAAGAGTTGATGGCGGCATGCCAACGCTATTTGGTCAAAGCACCAAGAGATTTCATTACTTTTGAATATGTTATGTTGGACGGAATCAATGATAAGGCGCAACATGCGCGCGAACTGATTGAGCTGGTAAAAGACGTACCGTGCAAATTCAATCTGATTCCGTTCAATCCTTTCCCCAATTCCGGCTACGAACGATCTACCAATGAAAATATCCGCGTTTTCCGCGATATTTTGCAGCAGGCAGGATTCGTGGTAACCGTCCGTAAAACGCGTGGCGACGATATTGACGCAGCTTGCGGTCAATTGGCAGGACAAGTACAAGATAAAACACGCCGCCAACAAAAATGGCAGCAGATTTTGGTTGAACAACAGAGCTGATTATGAAACTGAACATTTGGCAACCCATTATTTTAACTTTGGTTTTGGGCGCATGCGCCGGCCCGAAAGGTCCAAGCAGAGCGGAACGTGCAACACAAGTTGCCAATATCAAAACCCAGTTGGCTATCGAATACATGCGCGGGGGCGATTACCGTCAAGCAACGGTCAGTATTGAAGAGGCATTGAAAGCAGACAACAGCAATGAAGATGCATGGCTGGTTCGCGCGCAAATCTATCAATATCTCAAAGTGCGCGAAAAGGCGCAGGAAAGCTTCCAAAAAGCCCTATCTTTAAAACCTGACAATGCGGAAATCAACAATAACTACGGCTGGTTCTTGTGCAGCGAGATGAATAATCCTGCCCAGTCCATCAGTTATTTTGACAAAGCCCTGGCCGATCCGACTTATCCTTCTCCGTTTATCGCCAACCTCAACAAGGGCATTTGCAGCGCGAAGATGGAACAATATTCGCTGGCAGAAGCTTATCTCGAACGCTCTTTGGCTGCGCAACCTCAATTCCCGCCTGCGTTTAAAGAATTGGCAAGAACCAAAATGCTGGCAGGTAATTTAAACGAAGCGGATTATTATTTCCGCCAATACCAAAGCAAAGTCGATGTCTTGCAGGCAGATGATTTGCTGCTGGGCTGGAAATTGGCGACCGCTATGGGCAATAGCCAGGCAGCCTACGAATACGAAGCCCAGTTAAGGGCAAACTTCCCCTATTCGGAACAATTACAGGCAGTAACCACAGGTAAGTAACCACATGGAAAATCAAAAGAAAAACGAATACGACATTCAAGCTGCCAAATCATTGGGTGATGAGCTGGGACAACTCAGACAAAAATCAGGTTGGGATATTGACGAAGTGGCACGACGGTTGAAACTGTCTGCCGAACAAATTGAAGCCCTTGAAAAAGGAGACTATTCTTTCTTTTCAGGATTGGTCTTCGTTATGGGCTATCTGCGTTCTTATGCCCGCCTGTTGAAAATCGATGAAGCAAGCATTACAGGTTGTCTGAAAGCCATTTCTGCGCCGGAAGAAGACCATGTCTATCTGGTAGATCGCAAACAAAATACCGGCTTAAACTACCAAGATGGTGAAAAAGTCGGCTTTCCCAAATGGGTTTTGGGCGTAGCAGCGTTCATCCTGCTTGGCGGCGGTATTTATGTTTGGCAAAGCAAGTCCAATCATGAAAACGAACAACAAGTCGCGCAAAACAGCGATGCAGTACGTAACAGTATGCAGACGCCGGATTTGAAAAAAGAAAATGTTGCCGTTTCCAATATGGCAGAAAACGGCAAACAAGAAATATCCAATGCCGAAAAAGCAGCTTCAAGTGTCGCCACATCCGAAGCAGCGGCATCCGCACCTGAAGTCAAAGTCGATTCAGACGAGCTTTGGATTAAAGTCCAATACCGAAGTAATCTGATTATCACCGACAAGAAAGGTACCATGATTTTCAGCCGGATCATTCCCGCAGGAAGCGAAAGGCGTTTTAAAGGCGGTGCGCCCTACAATGTCTGGATCGGTATTGCCACAGGCGCACAAGCCAATTATGGCGGGACAACCATCAATCTGGCAGAATACCGGGCTGCCGGTGAAAAATCAGCTTCCTTTGTAGCAGGAAAAAAATAAAGATGAACACACCCAAACGCCGCCAAACCCATCAAGTACAAATCGATCATCTCACCGTCGGTTCAGATGCTCCCGTTGTCGTGCAATCAATGACCAATACCGATACCGCAGATGCTAAAGCAACCGCCCTGCAAGTCAAAGAATTGAGCGATGCAGGCTCAGAAATGGTGCGCATTACCGTCAACAGCCCGGAAGCCGCCTCCAAAGTTGCCGAAATCCGCCAGCGTTTGGACGACATGGGTTACACCACCCCGCTGATTGGCGACTTCCATTTCAATGGCGAACGTCTGTTGGCGGAATTTCCCGAGTGCGGCAAAGCCTTGTCCAAATACCGCATCAACCCCGGAAATGTCGGCAAAGGCGCAAAAGGTGATGAAAAATTTGCCTATATGATTCGAACTGCCGCCGAAAACGACAAAGCCGTCCGTATCGGCGTCAACTGGGGTTCGCTTGACCAAAGCCTCGCCAAGCGCATGATGGATGCCAATCTGGCGTCCTCATCGCCCAAACCGCCTGAAGAAATCATGAAAGATGCCTTGATTATTTCGGCGCTGGAATCTGCTGAAAAAGCCGTTTTGTTAGGTTTGCCCGAAGACAAAATCATCTTGTCGTGCAAAGTCAGCTCCGTTCAGGATTTGATTCAAGTTTACCGCGAGCTGGGCAGCCGTTGCCAATATCCGCTTCACTTAGGCTTGACGGAAGCAGGCATGGGCAGCAAAGGCATTGTCGCCTCTACCGCCGCCTTGGCCGTACTGCTCCAAGAAGGCATCGGCGACACCATCCGTATTTCACTCACCCCCGAACCCGGCAGTTCACGTACTCAGGAAGTCATTGTTGGTCAGGAAATTTTACAAACCATGGGGCTGCGCTCATTTACCCCTATGGTTACCGCCTGCCCCGGTTGCGGACGCACCACCAGTACGGTCTTCCAAGAGCTCGCCCAAGACGTACAAAATTACCTGCGTCAAAAAATGACCGTATGGCGCACCATCTATCCCGGCGTGGAGTCTTTAAACGTCGCCGTCATGGGTTGCGTCGTTAACGGGCCGGGTGAAAGCAAACTGGCAGACATCGGCATCAGCCTGCCCGGAACCGGCGAAACCCCTGTTGCACCGGTTTATGTTGACGGGGAGCGTAAAGTGACTTTAAAAGGCGACAACATCGCAGCCGAATTCTTGGAAATTGTCGAAGAATACGTCAAAACCAACTATTGCGAAGGCGGTGCCAAACGCAGTCAAAACCGTATTATCCCGATACAGTCCGCTTGATAGGCATAAACAAAAAAGGTCGTCTGAAAAACATTCAGACGACCTTTGGTTTGCTGGTATATTTATTAATGAAAATTAGGAAGAGGTAGAGAGATAGACCAGTTGCTTGGAATATTCAATCCGTTAGAAACTTGGTCATGCTAAATTTGTTAGGCACGAGGTTTTGTCCATTCGCTATTTTCAAATTAACCTCAAACTCAAAAAAAAGGCGATACCTTTCAGTACCGCCAAAGCTGCTTTGGTGATGAAACCGGTTATTTCGAGGCGCAACGGAAGCCCAAGTTGTGCAGGACGTATTTCGATTGCAGGCTGGTGCGTATGCCGTAGCGCAGGAAGGCGGCGTAATTTGATGGATCGCTGGAACCTACGGATGCGCCGCTGCAAAACATTTGCGTATCGGCATTGCCTGACGACAACAGGCTGCTGTTGAAGTCTTCCGTCCATTCCCAAATCAGACCGTGCATATCGTAAATGCCCCAGTAGTTGGGTTTGCTTTTGCCGACATCGTGCAAGCCGTTTCTGCCGCCGTCTGCATACCAGTCAAGAATGGTGCGGTTGTAGCCGGGTTCGGCAGAACCGTTTTTCTGAGTAGCGGAGGCGAGTCCGGCAAATTCCCACTGGTCTATGGTCGGCAGGCGTTTGCCTTGTGAAGTGCAGTAAGCGTTAGCGGCAAACCAAGATACGTTGGTTACCGGATGTTTCAGTTCGTTGGGTTTGGGCGCGTAGCTGTTGCTGCCGGTTTTAACCCAATGTTTCAGGTAGGTAGGTTCGGCTTGTTTGGAACTGACTTTACCTTTTTGCCACTGGGGATGTTTTTTGACAAACTCTGCAAATTCGGCATTGGTAACGGGGTACTTGTCGATTTGGAAAGGTTTGACTTTGATGAGGTTTGTCTCTTTTTTCAGATAGAGCGGGCGGTAGCTGCCGCCTTCAACTTTTGCCATTTCGGCCGCCGCTGCACTGCCGCTTGCGACAAGGGTAAATAGGGCGATGAGTGGTATGAGTTTCATAACGGGCTTTCTAATCTGAATACGGGGATTATTAGGCTTTGATTATATAGCGAAACCGGATAAAAATCCTCAGAAGCCGTCTGATTATTGTGTTTTTGGCTTGTCGGGTTCGTGAATGCTTGAAACCGGTTTTTCAGACGACCTTCGATGCTTGAGAGGTCGTCTGAAAAACCAATCTTTCGATTGGTCGTGGAAGAAAGCCACTGTTGTCCTTGCATCAGCCGGAACAGCAGTGGCTTTTTTCTATTTCTATGCCGAGATGACTGGATTAGTAGCCGCCTTTACCTGCAGATGCTGCGGAAGCAGGCGCTGCTGAATCAGCTGGAGCAGAAGCGGCAGGAGCTGAAGCTGCACCGCTACCTACATAGGCTTTGTCTTCCAGTTTTTTGGTCATGATTTCAGGGTTCTCTGCGCCCTCTACTTTCAATTGACCCAACGCGCCTTTGTTGAACGCACGGAAGATAGAGTGGTCAACCAAAGTATAGCTGCCCGGAATATCGGCTTTAAATTCGACAATCGCTGCGCCACCGGCAGGGATCAGGGTGCTTTGTACGTTTTCGTTGATCAGTTTGCCGGCTTCTACGTAAACTTTGTCGAAGATCTCACCAATAACGTGGAAGGAAGAAACGAGGTTCGGACCACCGTTACCCACGTACATACGGACGGTTTCGCCTGCTTTGGCTTTCAGGGCGTTGTCGCCGGCGATAGCGCCTACGTGACCGTTAAATACAACGTATTCAGGTTGTTCGGCGATGGCTTTGTCCATATCGAACGGTTGCAGACCTTGCGCACCTTTTTTACCTTTGGTGTAGAAGTCGCCTTGTACGATGTAGAACTCTTTGTCCACTTTAGGCAGACCTTCTTTAGGTTCAACCAAGATCAGACCGTACATACCGTTGGCGATGTGCATACCGACAGGAGCAACGGCACAGTGGTAGATGTACAGACCGGGTTGCAGGGCTTTGAAGCTGAATGTAGAAGTACGGCCCGGAGCAGTGAAGCTGGCTTCTGCACCACCGCCTTGACCGGTAGCAGCGTGGAAGTCAACGTTGTGCGGTACGGTAGAAGACGGGTTGTTAGAGAATTCGATATCTACGGTATCGCCTTCGCGTACACGGATCATGCGGCCTGGAACGTCGCCGTCAAATGTCCAGTAGTGGTATTCCACGCCATCGTCCATTTTCATGGTTTTTTCGATGGTTTCCATTTTCACGCGTACGCGTGCAGGATGGTCGCGGTCGATGGCAGGCGGAACTTCAGGAGCGTGAGTGGTTACCGCATCGATAACAGGCAGATCGGCTGCAGGAGTTTCGGCAGCAGCCTCAGTGCTGGAAGCAGGAGCTTCGGTAGTTGCAGTAGCGGAAGCGGTTTGCTCGGCAGGTTTTTGGGCAGCTTGTTCACCACAAGCGGCTAAAGCAAAAACTGAAGCAATAATTGCAGCTAAAGCTTGGCGTTTCATAGTTGTCATTTCCTTTAGTAATTATCTAAGAAGGTTAGGGTAATTTCTCAAACTCTGTTATCTGCGGTATACCGCTTTTAGCTCTTTCGAACTTCCATATTTAGGTCGTCTGAAAAGGCATCTCTTGTGAACTTTTGTAGGATTATGTAGCCGGTTTTACCGCCATATCTTGACTTAAATCAATTAATTCATTAAAGATGAACTTTTACTACCTAATTTAATACTCAATTAATACTTAATAATTAGATAAAACTACATCAAATCGTCTATTATTGTTCACATGTTTTATCCGATTCTTTACAAAAATGCCATTGTATTTTTGAGAATAAGAATTATTATTGACTATATCCCTGTTTTTTAAAGATTGTTGTTAAGAGAATATTTCTTTTGCCTGAAAAGAGTGCTACAATCTTTAACATTCATATAGTATGAATTTATAAGCAACCACTTTTCACCAAAATAAGGAGTTCTGAAATGGGACAGTACAAGAAGTTATGGTACTTGCTGTTTGCCGTCCTGGCAGTCTGCTTTACCATTCTTGGCTACATGGGCAGCGAGGTTTATAAAAAAGCCCCGCCTTATCCTGAAAGAGTCGTTTCGGCATCAGGCACGCAGCTGATGACTAAAGACGATATTTTGGCAGGTCAATCAGCCTGGCAAACCACCGGCGGTATGGAAGTCGGTTCCGTATTGGGACACGGCGCATACCAAGCTCCCGACTGGACAGCCGACTGGCTGCACCGCGAGCTGGTCGCATGGTTGGATTTGACCGCGCAAGAGACTTACGGCAAAAAATTCGACGAAGTTTCTCCCGAAGAACAAGCCGTGCTGAAAACCCGCCTTGCCGACGAATACCGCAACCAAAGCCGTATTAAAGAAGACGGCAGCGTCGTCATCAGCGATACCCGTGTAAAAGCCATTGAGAGCATCCTGCCTTACTACCACGGCGTATACGGCGATGATCCTGCCCTTCAGAAAACACGCGAACACTTCGCAATGAAAAACAACACATTGCCAAGTAAAGAAGCGCGCGAAAAACTGTTCAACTTTTTCTTCTGGACTTCATGGTCTGCTTCGACCAACCGTCCCGACGAGACTTTCACCTACACCAACAACTGGCCGCACGAGCCTTTGATCAACAACGTACCGACTACTGAAAACTATATGTGGTCGTTCACCAGCGTTGTATTGCTCTTGATGGGTATCGGCCTTCTGATGTGGGGTTACTCCTTCCTGACCAAACACGAAGAAGTAGAAGTTCCGACTGAAGACCCGATTTCCAAAGTACAGCTGACTCCTTCCCAAAAAGCATTGGGCAAATACGTCTTCCTGACAGTCGCCCTGTTTGTGGTACAAGTGTTACTGGGCGGTCTGACTGCACACTACACCGTCGAAGGTCAGGGTTTCTACGGCATCGACGAAGCGCTGGGCTTCGAAATGTCCGACTGGTTCCCTTACGCATTGACCCGTACTTGGCACATCCAATCCGCCATCTTCTGGATTGCAACCGGCTTCCTGACAGCAGGTCTGTTCCTGGCTCCGATTGTTAACGGCGGCAAAGATCCCAAGTTCCAACGCGCCGGCGTGAACTTCCTGTACATCGCCCTGTTCATCGTAGTCGGCGGTTCTTACGCAGGTAACTTCTTCGCCCTGACCCACGTCATTCCACCTGAATTCAACTTCTGGTTCGGACACCAAGGTTACGAATACCTCGACTTGGGCCGTTTCTGGCAACTCCTGCTGATGGTCGGTCTGTTGTTGTGGCTGTTCCTGATGCTGCGCTGCACCGTCTCCGCCTTTAAAGAAAAAGGCGTGGATAAAAACCTGCTGGCAATCTTCGTTGCCTCTATGGTCGGTGTCGGTGTGTTCTACGCACCTGGTCTGTTCTACGGCGAAAAATCCCCGATTGCCGTCATGGAATACTGGCGCTGGTGGGTAGTTCACCTGTGGGTAGAAGGCTTCTTCGAAGTATTCGCTACCGCAGCCTTTGCCTTCATCTTCTACAACATGGGCTTCGTCCGCCGCAGTACCGCTACTGCCTCTACTCTGGCTGCTGCCGCCATCTTCATGTTGGGCGGTATCCCGGGTACGCTGCACCACCTGTACTTCTCCGGTTCTACCTCCGCATCTATGGCAATCGGCGCCTGCTTCTCCGCATTGGAAGTCGTACCGCTGGTATTGTTGGGTCGTGAAGCTTACGAACACTGGTCTTACCAACACCTGTCCGACTGGGCGAAACGCCTGCGTTGGCCGCTGATGTGCTTCGTAGCAGTCGCCTTCTGGAACATGATCGGTGCCGGCGTATTTGGCTTCCTGATTAACCCGCCGATTTCCCTGTTCTACATCCAAGGTCTGAACACTACCGCAGTTCACGCACACGCAGCCTTGTTCGGTGTGTACGGCTTCTTGGCACTGGGCTTCGTGTTGCTGGTTGCCCGCTACCTGAAACCAAACGCACATTTCGACGACAAACTCATGACTTGGGGCTTCTGGCTGCTCAACGGCGGCTTGGTCGGCATGATCGCCATCAGCCTGCTGCCTGTCGGCGCCATTCAAGCATACGCTTCCATCACTCATGGCCTGTGGTATGCCCGTAGCGAAGAATTCCTGCAAATGGAAATCCTCGACACCCTGCGCTGGGTACGTACAGCAGCCGACTTGATCTTCATCGGCGGTGCAATCTGCGTAGCCATCCAAGCAACCAAAATCGTATTTAGCCGCGATAAATAAATCCTAGCTTGAATACTACACAAAAGGTCGTCTGAAATTTTCAGACGACCTTTTATTTTGGAAGATAGAAGAAACTTGATGGAGAGTTGCCTGAAAGGGGTAGGGCAGCTTAGCTTGGTTCATGCTCGCTTACGCCTTATTATAGTGGATTAAATTTAAATCAGGACAAGGCGACGAAGCCGCAGATAGTACAGATAGTACGGCAAGGCGAGGCAACGCCGTACTGGTTTAAATTTAATCCACTATATCAGACAACGGAGCCATGCCGTTAATGTATTGGGTTTGCTGAATCTGCTCGTCGTTGGCAAACATTCGGTCAAACACGCTGCGGACTTCATTGGTCAATTCGACATTCAGGTTTTTCAGTGAGTGATATACCTGTTTCAACCATGAACGGAAACGGCGGAACAACCCGCGCAATTCTTCGCTTGGTGCTTTGCCTTCGTACAGGTAGGCTTCAAAACCGCGCGCCCATTTCTCGTGATTCTCGCGCTGCTCGTTCATTCTCATCGTGTCCCATGCGGCAAGGTCTTTCACGCCGAACCAATCCAAGGTCGTCTGAGCGTCGGACAGGAATTGCCGCTCCTGCCCGGTCAGGTTCTCGACAGGTTTGGCGGTCAGGTCGCGGGCGATGCGGGTTAGTCTCAAGGAAGAAATGTCTCAGTTCGTGAACGCAAGTAGAAGCGTCGGCGTTTTTCAATAGGGCAATCAGGTTATGCTCACGGCTGAACATTCCACGGTCTGCGCCGCCTTGAAACAGTATGTCTTGATTGGTGTCGGTGTTGGGGGTAGAATTGTCATATGCCCTCTCCCCGTTTCGGACGTTGAGGCTTTGGCTGGAAATGTTTTTGATGACATTTTCGGATATTGCCGTTGGGGGATACTTCCGCATGGAATAGCTCGAAAATCTTTCTTTTTACGGCTGGCTTCGGCGATGTAAACCATCAGCCCGTCATCAAATCTCTTCAAATACGCAACCCGTTCAGCCCCTTGTTCTGATTGAAAACCTGTTACGATTTTGTCAGGCGATGTAACAATATCGGGAATCCGCGTCAAATCCTCCGCTGTTACGGCAACCTGTCCGCGTTCTTCTTCCGTTTTGGTGTTGCCATGTTCTTTGTAGATGTGGTGTGCTGCAAATCGGCTGATGGAATGTGAATATCCCTGTGTATCGGCAATTCAGGTATCTGCCGCGTTATCCAAAGTCCAAAATACAGCTTCGTTTTTCGCGGTTTCCCGTCCGTCTGTTGTCCAGATGTTGATTGCGTCCTGCGGGTTTTCGCTATGTACCCATCCGCGCGGCGGGTTGCTTGCTAATGCTTGATTCAATACGCTGTCGTCTAAAAGGCTTTCGCCGACCACATTCATGCCCCCATAGGCTGCGTCAAAATCACGGATTCCCATATTCAGACGACCTGCAAGGGTTTCGATTGCGCGGGCGTACAGCGTGGCGTTTGCTTCAGCCTGCGTCTTGTTCATTATTTGTTATTTCATTCCATAAACGTTTGTTGAGGATTTCGTCTGCCGATTGTTGTATATCAATAGAAAAAGGTCGTCTGAAACTTGGATTTCAAGTTTCAGACGACCTTTCTTGTTACTTCAAACTTTTTTAGAACTTGGCTTCAAGCGTGAAGTTGTAGCTTCTGCCCGGAGAAGTGAAGCGTTCTATACCGGCATGGGTTTTGTTGTCAACGCGGTTGACTGTGCCGAATTCGCGGATGCTGCGCAGCGATTCCCAAGTGTAGTATTTTTTGTTGCCGATGTTGTACGCACCGGCGCGCAGGGTGAAATATTTGCCCAAGTTGACGTAGCCTGTCAGGTCGAAAAGCGTATAGGCTTTGCTGTGCTTGGCAAAAGGCCAGGGATTGTTCAAATCATCACTGCTGTGGACGGTGTCAGACGGTTTTTTAGCTGCGGTGTGGGTCAGGTATGCGTTGATGCCCCAGCGTTTGGAAGGAGCATCGTAGCCCAGATTGTAAACGGCAGACCACGGAGAAAGGGCGTTAATCGGGGTTTCTTGTCCGTTGTTCTGCTTGGCTTTGCCTTTGATGTAGCTGACGTTGATACCTGCGTGCGTGCCTTGCGGCAAACCGATGCTGTCGAGATTCCATGTGCCGTTAAATTCCAAACCTTTCACCCATGCCGAGGAGCGGTTTTGGTTTTGCCAAACGGGCGAGCTGACCAATGCAGTGTCCTTGCCGTCTGAAAGCGGGGCGTATCGCGGATTTTTCGGGTCGTTTGACGAAACGCCCATATACGTCAATTCGATAAAGTCGCGGTAGCGGGTTTGGAAGCCGGAGAGTTTAAAGTTTCCTGCTTTGCCGCTGCCCGCCAAACCCAATTCAAAGTTTTTGGCTTTTTCGGCTTTCAGGTTGGGGTTGGCTTTAAGGTAGAAGTCAGGATGTGTAAATAAAAGCCAAGTTTCATCCGAAGTCGGGGCGCGGAAGCCTGTGCTGTATTTCGCCAGAAGATTCAGATGCGGCGTGAATTTCCAGTCGAAGCTCACGCCGTAGCTGAAACCGCTGTGGCTGCGTTCGCTGCCCAAATAGGGGATTTGGGCACGGATGCCGGACGAGTAGTTCGGATTGTCTTTGGCTCTGCTGCTGCTTTTGTCATGGCGCAAGCCTGCGCTCAGGCGGTATTGGTTGTCGTTGCCGAATTGGAAGGTGTTGTTCCAATAGGCAAAACGGTTTTTAGACGAGCTTTCGACCAGCATTGCCAATTCTTGGCTGTTCGACGTTTGATATTTGGGGTCGTATAGGTTCACCCAGTAGCTATGGTCGCGGTTGGCGTTGCTGCCTTTGTTGCCGCCCACGCCGTACTGCATAGCCCAAACTGATTTGGAGAAATCAAGCTGTTTCTCAGCTTCCACACCCCATTGGCGGGTTTTCTGGCGGATGTTGCGGAACATATGGTACGCTTCGCTATTGATACCGTTTTTGGCGTAATCGGTCGGCAAGTCCCAAGTCCAGGTGCTCATGTCGATGGTTTGACGGTCGTAACGCAGGTTGAGACTGTCCCATGGTCCTTTTTCAAGTTGGTTTTTGTATTCGAAACCGATGCGTTTACGGTAGGAAATATCTTGTCGGGAGCGGGTATCGCCCACTGCCTCGCCTTTATAGTTTGCCGCCCACATATTGGACAATTCGGTCGTGGTGCGGTCGGTACGAGAGTCTTCGTAAATCCAGCCGATACGGTTTTGATCGTTGAAGTTGTAACCCAGCTTGAACAGGGTGCTTATGTTTTCCCAATTTTGAGGGTCAGGTTTGCTGCGCGCCACGCCCAGGCTGCCGTAGTTGGTAATGCCGGCATTCGGGCTCCAGCTTTGTTTATCGCTGTCGGTAATTTTGGTATCGGCAGTATCACTGTTGTTTTTGGTTTCTTTACCGAAACGGCGGGTGTAGACCATCAATGCGTCCAGTCCCAACCAATTTCCTGCGGCGGTAATGCTGCTGAATTTTTGGCTGTTGCGTCCGATATAGCCGCCTTTAATGCCCAAGTGGTAGGGTTTTTCTTCGGAAACATAGTCGCTTGCGGATTTGGTTTTATAGTTGACGGCACCGCCCAATGCACCGCTGCCGGATTTGAGCGAGTCCGCGCCTTTGGTGAGGGTTACTTCCGAGAAATTTTCAGGTTCGGAAGTGTTGCGGTTGGCATTGAAGTTGCCGTATGCGCCGAACAACTCTTGGAACGCTTCAGACGACCTGCTTTCTGCTTGTGCCAGTCCGTCCACGTTGATGGCGACACGGTCTTTATCGACGCCGCGTATGGTAAAACCGTTGGAACCTGAGCGTCCGCCTTCGACGACGCTGATGCCCGGATCGTAGCGTACCAAGTCGCTTTCATCGGAGACCATTTGTTTATCCAATGCCTGACGGCGGACTTTCTCTTCACCGAGTTTTTGGACTTTGCGGCCGCCGATGACTTTGACTTCATTCAAGTCCTGATGGGCTTGTGGTACGGGGTCGGCAGCGAAGGCAGGGAAAGTTTGGCTGACAATAGCTGCCAGCAGTACGGGTTTAAAGGGGAAGGACATTTTTTGCCTCTTAAAGATGTACTGATTATCGGTTTATTGGGATGCCTGATGTGCGGTTACTTGCTGACAGGTGTCAAGCTTGTATCTGTCGTATTGCGGTCGTCATCATTCTTCACGCCGCCGAATACGGTATCCAACGATTTATCGGCATCAAAGGTAACTTTACCGCCTATACTGACTTCTGTTTTATCGCCGTTAAATTGACCAAAGAATTTTCCTTCGACTTTGCCGTTTTTTCCGTCGGATTCAGCAGTGCCTGAGAAATCAACGCCGTTGATGCCTACATCTTTCATCACAACGTCCGGACCGTAATCCGCATTACCTAAAATCGTGCCGCCGAGTTTGTTGGTGTTGAAATTGGCTGTCAGCAGTGAAAGCTTGGGCGCGGTTTTTTCAGACGACCCAAAGGATTTTCCGGGCTCATAGGTGGAGGTAACGATATTGCCGTTGCGGACGCGGACTGCCCAAACTTCGTATGTGGTTTTGCCTTTTGCCACTGTACTGTCTGACGGAGTGTAATAAGACGGTTTCGCCGTTCCGACGGGTTTGCCGCCGACAAACAGGTCTGCTGTGCCGTCTGCATTTATCCATGCGCCGAATTTGAGGTGGTCCTGTTTGGTTGCCGGTGCATAGGTGAATTGTCCGGAATTGCTGCAACAGACAAACAGTTTGCCACCTTCAGATAAAGGTTGTCCTTCATGGCGGGTACGCAGATTGTAGGAAGGGCTGAAAGATGAGGGAACTATCGGATCAGAGTATGAGCTGATGTTGTAATAGTTGCCGGAAGGGGTTTGATAGACATATTGTTTACTGGGGGTATAGTCGCCCCATAGATCTTTTACTTTGAGTTCGGCTTCATGCAGACTGCCGCCTTTACCGGAAAGGGTGTTGATGGTCTGTACCGCACTGCTTTCATCACTCAACTTGACATTGGCGATAGGCTGAGCCGTAGGTATGGCAACGGGGACTTTGGGTTCTGATGCACCTCCTCCCGCGCAGGCAGTCAGAATCAGGGAGGCGGCCGCAGAAATTGCGGATACTTTGATTTTCATGATGAATCTCTCTTAATATTGATATTTTATAAATTAATGATAAGGATTACCAATTTTGTTGTAATATTTTGTAATAATTATGGTGTTTTGGCAATATCTGCGCGGAGTTTTTATGATTTTTGAAGTAAATATTAAGAAATAAATCAATTAATGACATAGGTTTGAATATTTATTCTAAATATTTGATTTGATAATGCTATCTATTAATGATGAAGAATATTGGGGGATAGTGTGGATCAAACGATTGCTTTGGATACGCAAGATATATTGCAGGCGTGTTTAGTGGGTTGGCTTGATTAATCCTATGAATCTACTGATGAATAACATTTGAATAATTTATAAGACCATAAAAATAAATCAGTTATGTTTGTTTTGGAAATTTACCTCTATAATGCTGCATCTTAATGCGAATCTGTTGCTTTTACGCAAAAATAAGGTCGTCTGAAAAGTTTCAGACGACCTTTGACAGCCGTAAATCCCTGACTGGGGGAATCAGTAGGGCATGGCGGTTTGCATTTGGCTACCCCTACGATATACACACATATATTTCGGATGATTTTGAATGTTAAGAATAAAACAAAAAATGGTTTCGGCATCGTTATGTTGCCTGTTGCCTTCCGCAGTCTTGGCTCAATTGCCCGAAGGTGGTGTCCGGCAGGATTCGCCTTCTCAGGATGCTGCCGTACAAGTGCAGCAAAAACAATGGCTGGATATTTTGTCCGAAGAAGAAAGGTCGTCTGAAAAGAATGAGAATGTCGGCAAACCGACTGTGGTCGGCGATGATTTTTTAGCGGCAAACCCGCGTATTCTTGAGGACGCGCTGATTCAAGCACTTAACGGCAATAGCGCAGATTTGGTTTCTTCGCTTGCCGCCCTTTACCGCAAACAGCCCAACCACAATCCCAAGCTGATTGCGCGTGCCGATGCTTTGCTGGCAAAGTTGAAAGGGCGGACTTCCGAAGCGGTCGAGCGTTATCGTACCCTTTATGAATCCGACGTTTCAGACGACCGCATATTGTTGGATTTGGCGGCGGCAGAGTTTCAGGATTATCGTTTGGGCGAGGCGGCGGCGCATTTTCGCCATGCTGCGCAACGCGATATACCTGCCCCCGTTTTGGAAAACGTCAAACGCTTTCAAGAAGCCGTTAAGCGGCAGACAGAATGGAAATGGTCTGGTGGAATCAGTCCCATGCATAGCGATAACGCCAACAACGCTGCTCCGCGTTATTGCATCGAAACAAGGGGGCAAACCGCATGCAGCGTTACTTTGCCCGTCAGTGCCAACGGCTTGAATTACGAATTGAACACCGAAAAACTCACCCCGCTGTACGGGCATCACGCCGTCAAATTCCGCGCCAACCTCAGCGGAACGAGCTATTTTTTCGACCGCCAATCGGCTTACGACGATGCGTTCGGCAGGGCTTATTTGGGCTGGCAGCGTAAGGACGGCAAACAAACCGTCAGCGTTTTACCGTTTTATCAGGCACAGTTGGCAGGCAGTAGCGAATTTGACAGCAAAAAAGAAAACAACCGCCGTGCCACGCCTTATATGCTGGCACACGGGGTTGGCGTACAGTTTTCGCATATGGTCAATCTCGGCAACGCGACACAACTTTATTACTCGCTGGAACGCTACCGCCAAAACTATCGAGAAACTGATCGTGCGCTGCGTAACGACGGCTGGCACGACAGTACCTATCTCTCCCTGGCGCGCCGTTTCGGCAATACAGCCCTGTTCGGCGGTTGGCAATACAACCGCTTTGTTCCTGAAAACAAAAACATACGCAATGCCGTCAACAATGCCGCCTACCGCCGCAACGGGTTCAATATAGGCTGGATACAGCAATGGCCGTTTTTGGGCGGGCTGAACAGCCGCCTGACCGCTTCATTTGCCAACCGTCGCTATAAAGGTATTATGGCATTCGGTACGGAGCCGCAACGCAACCGCGAGCGTTCCCTCTTCGTCAGCCTCAGCCATAATAAATTGTCCTACAAAGGCATCACGCCGACCTTGAATTACGGATACAGCCGCATCCGCAGCAATGCCCCTTATGCACGGCGCAGCAGCCGTCAATGGTCGTTGGGCGCGGAGTGGAATTTTTAAAAAAAGCCTAAAATTCGAATACTTAATCAATAAAGGTCGTCTGAAAACGGGCATCGTAGGCTTTCAGACGACCTTTGCGGCATTTTCAAGCCGATGGATAGGGTTTTGCAATCAATATAGACAGCTTGAACCTTCCGTCTTAAGGACGGTAGAATCAGTCATTTCAATGCAGCAGTTCGAAGTTTTGTTGAAACTGCCGTATATCCTAAATAATCAGATATATATCATGAGTAACGAAACCAAAAACTACATTACGCCCGTTGGTTGGCAGGCGTTGAAAGACGAGCTGTATCAACTGGTCAATAAAGAACGTCCCGAAATCGTCCAAATCGTCAACTGGGCGGCAAGCAACGGCGATCGCAGCGAAAACGGCGACTATCTTTACGGAAAACGCCGTATGCGCGAAATCGACCGCCGCATCCGTTTTCTGACCAAGCGTTTGGAAGCTGCCGTCGTCGTCGATCCCGAATTGCGCGAAGCGACCGACCAAGTGTTTTTCGGTGCAACCGTCGGACTGTTACGCGGCGACGGGCGCGAGCAAACCGTCAAAATCGTCGGCGTCGATGAAATCGATACCGCGCAAAACAAAATTTCTTGGATTTCTCCGTTGGCGCGTTGTCTGATTAAAGCGAGGGAAGGGGACGAAGTCATCTTGAATACACCGGAAGGGCGCGAGGAGATTGAGATTTTGTCGGTGGAATATATACGGATAGATTAAATCTCTCGTAAGCATAAGAGATAGGTCGTCTGAAAACTTTACCAATACGTTTTCAGACGACCTTTTCTATAAAAAAACACCGCTTTTGCAAGCGGTGTCCGGTAAAGCATAAATTATTTGCGCAGACCCAAGCGGGTGATCAGGTTGCGGTATGTATCAGGTTGGGTGCGGCGCAAGTAAGACAACAGACGGCGACGTTGGCTAACCATTTTCAACAGGCCGCGACGGCTGTGGTGGTCTTTAGGGTTGGCTTTGAAGTGGGGAGTCAGGTCGTTGATGCGGAAAGTCAACAGAGCGACTTGTACTTCAGAAGAGCCGGTATCGCCTTCTTTGCGTTGGAAATCTTTAACAATTTGTGCTTTTTGTTCTACGGTCAATGCCATGATGGATAACTCCGAAAAATAAAAGAACCGTTATTCGGTTCGGACAAGTTTGACGAGCGCGAACCCGTTCAAACTCCTGAAGTCTTTTTGTGAAGACCGGCGGATTATGCCACAGTTTCATCTGTTTTGCACGGCTGAATCCTGTTTTTTATACGAAATTGTGGAAATGTCGTCTGAAAAAGTATCGGGGTGTGGCGTAAAGTATGCGCGAGAAGTTTTGATTCGGTGCATTTTATAGCAGGTTAAAATAGAAAATATTTTCATCATTCCTGTATAGGCGTGAATCCGGGCTTCTGATTTCGGCAAGATTCAGCGATTATTGCGGATTGCCGCCCGAACAGAAATGGCGGCGTGGGTACTTTTTTAGAATTTCGGTGAATGGGCAGGGCTGTTCGGAAGGGCGTGGGTTTGTAGTAAAATAGACGCTGATCGACGGCATGAAGAGGTCGTCTGAAATTTGCAAAGAGCTTTGATATTATGAATTTTTTTAGAAAAACAGCCTTGTTTTTGCTCGTTTTGTCCGTATTGGCTGCCTGCGGTTCGTTTGTTTCGCAATATGTTTTAGGGATGAATCCCTGCGTATTGTGCATCGTGCAGCGTTTGTGCGTATTGGCGGTAGGCGTGGCGGCTTTGTTGGCGGTATTTTTCCGTCAGTCTTCTAAAGTGGGGCGGACATTTTCCGCTTTGCTTATCAGCGCGCCTGCGGTGTACGGGATAGGGACGGCGGCTTATCAGTTGTGGTTGCAAAGCCTGCCGCCGGGTACAGCACCTTCCTGTGGTGCTCCGTGGACGTTCCGCTTGAAGGACTGGCCGTTGTTTGACTGGTTCGAACCCATCGTGCGCGGCTTCGGTAATTGCGCCGTACCCGATTATTTTTTGGGTATCGCGCTGCCGGTTTGGAGTATCGCTTATTTTTGTTTCGTTCTCGTGTTGGTCTGGTTTGCTTGGTTGAAAACGAGATAAATGTCCGGAATTTAAAAAAAGGTCGTCTGAAAATTTTCAGACGACCTTTTCACGATTGCGGATTAAGCCTTGTCGTGGAATTCGTGGAATTCATATTGGTAGGACAAGTCTTTGCCTGCTTTTTTCTGCGCCAGATAATCGTCGTAAACGGTGCGGATTTCTTTGCGCAAGAGGAATAGGGCGATTAAGTTGGGAATGACCATGAAGCCGTTGAACATATCGGACAGGCTCCAAACCAAATCGACCTTGCCCAGCGTACCCAACACGATAGCCAGCAGCACGAGCGCGCGGTAGATGCCCAAGTGTTTGCCTCTGAAGAGGAAGCGGATGTTGGACTCGCCGAAGTAGTACCAGCCGATGATGGTGGTGAAGGCGAAGAAGGTCAGGCAGACGGCGAGCAGTTGCGAACCGAAGCCGGGGAAGGCTTTGCTGAAGGCGAATTGGGTAACCGCCGCGCCTTGTTCGCCGGAGAGGTTGGCATCGGTCAGGAGGATAATCAGCGCGGTGGCAGTGCAGACCAAGATGGTGTCGATAAATACGCCGATAAATGCCGCCAAGCCTTGTTGAACGGGGTGGTTCACGTCGGCGGTAGCGTGTGCGTGCGGTGTCGAACCCATACCCGCTTCGTTCGAGAACAGCCCGCGTGCCACGCCGAAACGGACGGCTTCGCGCATACCAATACCCGCTGCGCCGCCTAAAACGGCTTCAGGATTGAAGGCGGCAGTAAAGATGTGGTTGAACATCGGTATGATATGGTCGGAGAATTTGAACAGGATAACGACCGCACACAAGATATAGATAATCGCCATAAACGGCACGACGAATTGGGCGATGTTGGCGATGCGGTTGACGCCGCCCACGATAATCATGCCCGCGAGAACGGCGAGGGCGATGCCTACTGCCAATGCCGGTACGTTAAAGGCGATGGTGACGGAGGAGGCGATGGAGTTTGCCTGCGTGGCGTTGCCGATAAAGCCCAGCGCGATAATCAGGGCGATGGAGAAGAAGCCCGATAAGAAACGCGCCGCGCCGCGCCCGATTTTCGGGGTCAGGCCGTGCGTGATGTAGAACGCGGGACCGCCGATGTATTTGCCGTGGCTGACGACGCGGTATTTTTGCGCGAGCAAGGCTTCGGCAAAAATCGTGGACATCCCCAAAACGGCGGAAAGCCACATCCAAAAAATCGCGCCCGGCCCGCCTGCGGTAATGGCGGTTGCCACGCCGGCGACGTTGCCCGTACCGATTTGGGCGGAGACGGCGACGGCGAGTGCTTGGAATTGCGACAAAGATTTATCATCTTTGTCTTTTTTGGAAAACAAACCGCCGAAGACGGATTTGAACCCCGCCCCCAATTTGGTAATTTGCGGCGCGCCAAGATAGAGTGTGAAAAACAGGCCGATGCCCAAAAGGGCGTAAATCAGCATGTAATCCCACAGAATCAGATTGACTGCGCCCACCAGTGCAGACAATGTTTCTTCCATAATTACAAACCTTATATTGAAAAATGAACAGATGACGGCATCCGTCGGCGGTTACTCCGTCGAATGCCGTTGTGTCGGACGGCGCGGCGAGCAGACCGGCTTCGTCCGTTTTGCCCCAAGTTGTCAACAATCCTGAAGCAGGTCTGCATGATACCGTAAACCTTTTGTGAGGCAAACGAAAAAAAAGATCAGGTTTGGGCAAAGACAAGAATTTTGCGTTTGTCGGGCGCTATCGGCGTTTTCAGACGACCCTTTGGCAGGGTGCGGGGTCGTCTGAAATATTTTAGGCATATCCAACCTATGTTAAAATGCGCCCTTTGAAAATGAGCAAGAGCCCGCCGGATAAGGCGGAAAATCGAAAGGAATCCATATATGGCAGGTCATAGCAAGTGGGCGAATATCCAGCATAAAAAAGCCCGTCAAGATGCCAAACGCGGCAAAATCTTCACCCGTTTGATCAAAGAAATCACCGTTGCAGCCCGCATGGGCGGCGGCGACCCCGGCGCCAACCCACGCCTGCGCCTGGCTTTGGAAAAAGCCGCCGAAAACAATATGCCCAAAGACAACGTACAACGCGCCATCGATAAAGGTACGGGCAACTTGGAAGGCGTGGAATACATCGAGTTGCGCTACGAAGGCTACGGTATCGGCGGCGCGGCGCTGATGGTGGACTGCCTGACCGACAACAAAACCCGCACCGTCGCCGACGTGCGCCATGCGTTCACCAAAAACGGCGGCAACTTGGGTACTGACGGCTGCGTAGCGTTCAACTTCGTGCATCAAGGTTATTTGGTGTTCGAACCCGGCGTTGACGAAGACGCGCTGATGGAAGCCGCTCTGGAAGCCGGTGCGGAAGACGTGATTGCCAACGACGACGGCTCCATCGAAGTCATCACCGCCCCGAACGACTGGGCGGGTGTGAAAGCCGCATTGGAAGCCGCAGGCTACAAATCCGTTGACGGCGACGTCACCATGCGCGCCCAAAACGAAACCGAACTCTCCGGCGACGATGCCGTCAAAATGCAGAAATTGATTGACGCTCTGGAAGATTTGGACGACGTACAGGACGTTTACACCTCCGCCGTTTTGAATCTGGATTAATAGGAAAGATTGAAAGCAGACCTGATGGGTCTGCTTTTTTGTTTCTGAGATTTTTGGGCTGTTTACTGGAATCTTCAATGGTTCGCGGGCGGAGTCTACGCTACGTTACCTGCTGGCAACACTAACGCCGTAGCGTGGGTTTTACCCACGAAGCTGACTGGCGGACAGGTCGTCTGAAATCTTGAGTGGCTCGTGGGCGAAGCCCACGCTACAACGTTTGTCGGCAACACAAGTGCCGTAGCATGGACTCCGTCCACAAAAACAATAGGCACAAAGGTCGTCTGAAAACTTAAAATTGCAGTATCTAAAAACTTTTAGGCTAGGGAATTATCTATAAGTGGGGCTGCTTGAAGATTCCGTCTTGCTGTTTTAAAATGACGGATTGTTACGTTATATCAATTGGAGAGGGAAAAACATGAAACATTGGAAACTCGGCGTCATCGCTGCATTAATGTCCGGCGCAGTTTACGCAGCCCCGATGAACGTCGTTACCAGCTTCAGCATTTTGGGCGACGTTACCAAACAAATCGGCGGCGACCGTGTTGCCGTGCAAAATTTGGTCGGCGCCAACC
Organism: Neisseria flava; assembly: GCF_982712965.1. Taxonomy (NCBI): domain Bacteria; kingdom Pseudomonadati; phylum Pseudomonadota; class Betaproteobacteria; order Neisseriales; family Neisseriaceae; genus Neisseria; species Neisseria flava. The sequence goes on from NZ_CEXQBZ010000118.1 coordinate 35,678, forward strand.
AAGACAGCCACGCCTATCACATGACCAGCGGCGACATCAAAAAAATCCGCAGTGCGAAATTAGTCCTGCTCAACGGCTTGGGTTTGGAAGCGGCTGATGTTCAGCGCGCCGTCAAACAAAGCAAAGTTCCCTTCGCCGAAGCAACCAAAGGCATACAGGCGCTTAAAGCCGAAGAAGGCGGTCATCATCATGACCACGACCACGAAGGCCACCACCACGACCACGGCGAATTCGACCCTCACGTCTGGACCGACCCCGTTTTGATGACGACCTACGCCCAAAACGTCGCCAATGCCCTGATTCAGGCAGACCCCGAAGGCAAAACCTATTACCAACAACGTTTGGGCAACTACCAAGTGCAACTGAAAAAACTGCACAGCGACGCTCAAGCTGCGTTTAACGCCGTTCCTGCCGCCAAGCGCAAAGTCCTGATCGGACACGACGCGTTCTCCTACATGGGCAAACGCTACAATATCGAGTTCATCGCCCCGCAAGGCGTGAGCAGCGAAGCCGAGCCGTCCGCCAAACAAGTGGCTTCCATCATCCGCCAAATCAAACGCGAAGGCATCAAAGCCGTGTTTACCGAAAACATCAAAGACACGCGCATGGTTGACCGCATCGCCAAAGAAACCGGCGTCAACGTCAGCGGCAAACTCTACTCCGACGCACTCGGCGGCGTACCTGCCAATACTTACATCGGCATGTACCGCTACAACGTCAAAGCCTTGACTGATGCGATGAAAAAATAAAACCGCTTGATTGGTTTGAATTGAAAAATTCAAAAGGTCGTCTGAAAATTAAATACAAGGTTTTCAGACGGCCTTTTGTGTAATAAGGACATTTTCATCTTTGAAAGAAATAACAAACTTTAAATAACAGAAGCCGATTTCGACCAGGCGTGGCGCGTTATATGTGTCATGCAGGCAGCTGCCGTATCCGGCGATTTGACCGTGGTCGTCAGGATGACCTGCCATCTTAAGAAATCTGGGATTACTGAGAATTAGGAATAAGATGTTTTTTCAGTCTGCGAATCCGATAATCCGTACATCCACTTGCTGAAGCAGAGGCGGTTTTATGTTGAAAAAGAGGATACGGCTTATACGTTTTTCCGCAAGGTATGGAATAGCGATGACGATTTCCTGTCAAAAGCCTATATGTCTTCCGAAGGATGGATTACGGAAAAGGGAAACCCCAAGCTGTTTAAGCAATATTTGAAATTGGAATTGAGAAACAAATGTCCTTGCGAGTCAGTTTTCTGTTTGTCGGAAGACATGCGGGATGTCATCGTTTCTATGTCGGAAAACCTGCGCTATGTGGAATTTGCCTGTTCCGAGGATTTCGGGGACTTGCCTGAAGTCGGCATCGGGCGCGGGACGTTGTCGGATGCGCCGTTTTTTTGCGTCGGCTTCGGACAAAAATATATTTTGAACAAATAAACAAAACGGTATCTGTATGTCTTTTGCCTATTTGATTGCTGCTTCCCGCCCTTGCCCCATGCTGGCGAAAATGCGTGGCGAAGCGTTTGCCCTAGTGGCGCAAAATACTGATTTGTGGGTCTATTTCAGGTTTTGCGAAGGCGGTGTTTATACGGAAAGAAGCGAAACTGAATCGTGTATGATGGAAAAAGGGGCGGAGTGGCTCAGATGGATTTACGGGCTTTGCGGTGGGAGTTTTGTTTTTTCTGATGTGCTTTTGAGGCATCGGGAAGGCGAAGAAGACTTTGCCAAGCTTGTTTTGAAACATATAAAGGAAAATAAGGTATCCGTTGCACAAATCAGCGCGGGGTTGAGGCTGGATTTGCGGTGTTTTTACCGCATGGAAATGTAAGCGGTTTGCAGACAGACAGGTCGTCTGAAAACTTTTTCAGACGACCTTTGTTAGTGATGAGTTTGAATTTCCAATCCATTAGACAGTCATACTGGTCATTCTTGTCTATTCTTGGGAAAAGACAAGAATAGATGTCATGTGGGCGATGTTTTACCTCAATTCATCGTTTGGTTAGGCTTTTTTCTATTTGCTGCATTTATTTGTTATGTCTGCTGCGCTCATTATTACTCTCAGTATCCCGGACAATAAGGAAATTCGGGGTTTTTCAAAATATAATGAAAATAATTTATTTCATATTGGAGATAAAAATTTTTCTTTATATGATTGGATTTATACTTTCTCTGAAGAGAAAGGGGTGTATCCCGAAAATTTTGCCAATAAGCGTACTTATTTAGAATTTATCAAGAAAAACAAAAAACAGTTGAAATTGGATTACTTTAGGCTTCAATGCGATTTATTGGAGGATTTGAACGGTATTCCTTGCAATTTTTTTCTGTGTCTGACAGATATTACTAAGATAGATAAAATGCTATCTATATATGGACGCTTTGTTTTTATTGATGAAATATCGGATAAAACCCTTTTTGAGGAAGGTGTGCTCTATCATATTGGCAAAAAATGAAGAAGAGTGGTATTCGGAAAGTGTATTGCGTCAATATGTAGAATAATATGTGGAAAATTAGTTGGACTTGAAGAAAAGGTCGTCTGAAAACCGAAAACATGGTTTCAGACGACCTTTGTTGTATTTGGTAACTATATGTTCCCGTTGTATAATCACGAGTTTGCAATTCAATAATAAACATACAGGAACCGCCATGACAGAATCCATCACCCGCGACAGTATGCAATACGATGTCGTGATTGTCGGCGCAGGCCCGTCGGGTTTGTCTGCCGCCATCAAACTGAAGCAGCTTGCCGAACAAAACGGGCGCGAAATCAGCGTTTGCGTGGTGGAAAAGGGTTCGGAAGCGGGCGCGCATTCGCTGGCGGGCGCGGTCATTGATCCGATTTCGCTGAACGAGCTGATTCCCGACTGGAAAGAAAAAGGCGCGCCGCTGACGCGCGCGGTAACGCAGGACAAAGTGTTGTTCCTGACGGAGAAAAAGGCGTTCAATCTGCCCATTACCCCTAATTTCGACAATCATGGCAATTACATCGTCAGCTTGGGCGAAGTCGTGCGCTGGTTGGCGGAGCAGGCGGAAAATATGGGCGTGGAAATCTATCCGGGCTTTGCCGCTGCCGAAGTGCTGTATCACGAAGACGGTTCGGTCAAAGGTATTGCAACCGGCAATATGGGTATCGGCAAAGACGGCGAGCCGACCGACAGTTTTCAGCCCGGCATGGAGCTTTGGGCGCAGCAAACCCTGTTTGCCGAAGGTTGCCGCGGTTCGCTTTCCAAGCAAGTCATCGAACGCTTCCAACTCGACCAAAACAGCCAGCCGCAAACTTACGGTTTGGGCATCAAAGAGATTTGGGAAGTGTCGTCTGAAAAACATCAGCCCGGCTTGGTGGTACACAGCGCGGGCTGGCCGCTGGACAGCAAAACCTACGGCGGCGCGTTTGTTTATCATTTCGACGACAACAAAGTCGCCGTCGGTTTCGTAGTCGGTTTGGATTATCAAAACCCTTATCTGTCGCCGTTTGAAGAGTTCCAACGTTTCAAAACCCATCCCGAAATCCGCAAAACCTTCGAAGGCGGTCGCCGCATCGCTTACGGCGCACGTTCGCTGATTGAAGGCGGTTTGCAAAGCCTGCCGAAGCTCTCGTTCAAGGGCGGCGTTTTAATCGGCGATGCGGCGGGTTTCCTCAATATGCCGCGCATCAAAGGCATCCATACCGCGATGAAATCCGCCATGCTCGCCGCCGAAGCCGTGTTCCCCTTGTTGGAAAACCTTGAAGAAGTGGAAAACTTCAACAGCGGTAAAGAGGCGGCGGATTATCAGCAACGTTTTGAACAAAGCTGGCTGTATCAAGAGCTTTACGCCGCGCGTAACGTCCGTCCGTCATTCAAATGGGGCGTTTACCTCGGCTCAATCTATACCGGCATCGACCAGATGATTTTCAGAGGCAAAGCCCCGTGGACCTTGAAATATCACGGCAAAGACAACGAGCAGCTCAAAAAAGCCGCCGCGTGCAAGCCGATTGATTATCCGAAACCCGACGGCGTGTTGACCTTCGACCGTTTGAGCAGCGTCTTCCTTGCCAATCTCGCGCACGAAGAAAACCAGCCCGACCATTTGGTGCTGAAAAATCCGCAAACGATGATAGACGTGAACTACAAAGAATACGCCTCGCCTGAAACGCGCTATTGTCCGGCAGGCGTGTATGAAATCGTCGAAGAAAACGGCAGCCCGCGCCTGCAAATCAACGCCGCCAACTGCGTTCATTGCAAAACGTGCGACATCAAAGACCCGACGCAAAACATTACTTGGATTTGCCCTGAAGGTGCGAGTGGACCGAATTACGGCGGGATGTAGGTTTCGGCGGTAACTTTGGCTAAGTTGGGCAAACATTTGCCACGCCGGGTAAAGAAAGGTCGTCTGAAAATCTTGGTTTAAGGTTTTCAGACGACTTTTTTTCATAGTCGGAAAGTGTTGAAGAAGAAATAGGATTTTATCTGTTTCAAACGTAGAGGTCGTCTGAAAATCAAAGGGGGGATTGTTTGGGAACACAGTTTACAGGCAAAGCCAATTCCTGAGCCATCGCCTTTTCAGCCTCGGAAGATATAGGAAATACGTCAAACTGTTTTCGGCAAATTAGCGCATCAAAACTGTCTTTACTCCAACCTTCCAAAGTCTCTCCGCTGATTTAATAAATGAGGTTTTCAGACGACCTTTGGGGTCGTCTGAAAACCTTACAAACCTTACAGCAACACTTTCTCCACGCCGCCGTTGTTGGCTTTTTTCACAAACTCGTCCAGCCAGTTTTCGCCGAGGATGTGTTTCGCCATTTCGATGACGATATAGTCGGCGGGCATGTCGTTGTCGTCGGCATAGCGGCTCAGGCCTTGCAGGCAGGCGGGGCAGGAGGTGAGCATTTTGACGGGTTCGCCCTGCGGCAGCTCTTTGAGGTTTTTCTCGATTTCTTCCTGTTTGCGGAATTTGACTTGGGTGGCGATGTCGGGGCGTTTGACGGCGAACATGCCGGATTCGCCGCAGCAGCGGTCGCTTAAGACGACTTTCTGCCCCATGAGGCTGCTTGCCATTTGGGTGGCGTTCATGGTTTTGATGGGTGTGTGACAGGGGTCGTGGTAGAGGTATTGCTGACCTTTTACGCCGTTCAGTTGCACGCCTTTTTCGAGCAGGTATTCGTGGATGTCGATGATGCGGCAGCCGGGGAAGATTTCTTCAAAGCGGTATTTTTCGAGCTGGTCGTAGCAGGTGCCGCAACTGACGACGACGGTTTTGATGTCGAGGTAGTTGAGGGTGTTCGCCATGCGGTGGAAGGCGACGCGGTTGTTGGTGCTCATTTGCTCGGCTTTTGCCTTGTTGCCGCCCGCGTCCTGCGGATAGCCGCAACACATATAGCCCGGCGGCAGAACGGTTTGTACTCCGACGTGCCAGAGCATGGCTTGGACGGCGAGTCCGATTTGGCTGAACAGGCGCTCGGAACCGCAGCCGGGGAAGTAGAACACGGCTTCGGCATCTTCAGGCGCGGCAGGGTTGCGGATGATGGGGATGCTTTTGTCGTCTTCGATGCCGAGCATGGAGCGCGGTGTTTTGGCGGGCACGCTTTTGGGCAAAGGACGGTTGATGAAGTGGATGATTTGTTCTTTGACCGGAGCGGTGCCGACGGTGGCTTTGGGTTCGGCTTTTTGTTTTTTGGTGCCAATGGGCAGCAGTTTGCCGATTTTGTAAGCGAAGTTCTGCGCGGGGAAGCCGGTTTGTATCATTGCGGCGCGCAGGGCTTTGATGGTTTTCGGTCCGGTGGCGTTTAGGAATGCCATACCCATCGATGCGGCGGGTGCAAAGCGTTTATGACCGGAATCGGCAAGGTAATTGCGGATGGCTACGGTTACGTCGCCGAAGTCGATGTTGACGGGGCAGGGTTTGACGCAGCGGTGGCACACGGTGCAGTGGTCGCCGATGTCCATGAGTTCTTCGAAGTGTTTGATGGAAACGCCGCGGCGGGTTTGCTCTTCGTATAAAAAGGCTTCGGTCAGCAGACCCACGCCGAGGATTTTGTTGCGCGGGCTGTACAGCAGGTTGGCGCGCGGGACGTGGGTGGAGCAGACGGGTTTGCATTTGCCGCAGCGCAGGCAGTCTTTGACGGAATCGGCGATGGTGCCGAGGTCTGATTTTTCCATAATCAGCGATTCCGCGCCCAACAGCTCGAACGACGGCGTGTAGGCGTTGCGTAAGTCCGAGCCTTTCATCAGTTTGTGACGGTTGAAGGTGTGTTTTGGATCGACTTGTTTTTTATAGTCCCAAAACGGCTGCAAATCTTCATCGGTCAAAAATTCGAGCTTGGTAATGCCGATACCGTGTTCGCCCGAAATCACGCCGCCAAGCGAACGGGCGATTTTCATGATGCGTTCGACCGAGCGGTAGGCCGTCTGAAGCATTTGGGCGTCGTCTGAATTGACGGGGATGTTGGTGTGGACGTTGCCGTCGCCGGCGTGCATATGCAACGCGACGAAGACACGCCCGCGCACGGTTTTGGCGTGGATTTTGCCCAAGCCTTCGATGATTTTGGTGTCGGTTTTGCCGCTGAAGATTTCGGCGAGCGGTTTCATTACGTCGTCTTTGACGGAAACGCGCAGACGGAAATCACGGAATGCGGTGAAACAGCTCTCGTCGTCTTTGGCTTCGGGCGCGGCATGGACGGCTGCGCCGTAGCGGGCTTTGTAGTCGGCAAGCGGCGTGTCCAGATTGGCGAGCAACCAGTCCCAACGCGCTTTGACGGCGGAAACGTGGGCAAGGGCGTGTTTGCCGCGTTCGCCCAAAAGTTCGGCGGTCGGCAGGTCCGTACCCATTTTGTCGATAGGGAGTTTGCCCGACAGATATTGCTCCAATGCGGCGCAGAGTTTGAGTTTGTTTTGGATGGAAAGCTCGATGTTGATGCGTTCGATACCGTCCGAATACTCGCCCAGCCGCTCCAGCGGAATCACCACGTCTTCGTTGATTTTAAAGGCGTTGGTGTGTTTGGCGATGGCGGCGGTGCGGCTGCGGTCGAGCCAGAAGGTTTTGCGCGCTTCGGGCGACACGGCGATAAAGCCTTCGCCGTCGCGGGCGCGGGCGAGTTCGCAGATGTGTTCGGCGGCTGCCTCTACGGCAGCTTCGTCGTCTGAAACCACGTCCGCCAGCAAGACCATTTTCGGCCGCCCCTTACCCGCCGCTTTGGTGGCGTAGCCGACGGCGCGGACATAACGCCAGTCCAAATGTTCCAAACCCGCAAGCCGCACGCTGTCGTGGGCAAGCAGGAAATCGCGGATTTCGACGATAGAAGGCGTGGCGGTGGCGACTGTGCCGAAAAACTCCATACACACGGTGCGCGTGTGTTTCGGCATTTTGTGCAACACGAAGGCAACGCTGGTGATGATGCCGTCCGTACCTTCTTTCTGCACGCCGGGCAGGCCGCTCAAGAATTTGTCGGTAACGTCTTTGCCCAAACCGACTTTGCGGAATTTGTGACCGGGGATTTCCAAACGTTCAGTTTTAACAACATTGATGCCGTCTGAATCCAGCGTGTGAACGTTGAACACGGCGGTTTCTTCATCGTGGATTTTGCCGAAATTGTGGCGCACGCGCTCGATGCGCAGCCATTCGCCCTGCGGGTTGACCATCTGCCAGTAGGCAAGGTTGTCTAACGCCGTCCCCCACAGTACGGCTTTTTTGCCGCCCGCGTTCATCGCCACATTGCCGCCCACACAGGACGCATCGGCGGAAGTCGGATCGACGGCGAACACCAAACCCGCCTGATGCGCGGTTTCTTCGACCCGCCGCGTAACCACGCCCGCGCCGCAATGAATAATCGGATGTTTGCCGTCCAAGCCCGCCAGTTCTACAAATTCGACGCCGCGATGCTTGTCCAGCTTTTCCGTATTGATGACTGCGCTGTTTGCATCCAAAGGCACGGCGCCGCCGGTATATCCCGTGCCGCCGCCGCGCGGAATAATGACCAAATCCAGCTCGATTAAGGCGCGCACCAAAGGCGCGATTTCTGCCTCAGTGTCGGGATTGACGACGACAAACGGATACTCCACGCGCCAGTCGGTCGCATCGGTAACGTGCGTTACCCGCGCCAGCCCGTCAAACATAATATTGTGCGGCTTGGTGATTTTGCTCAAACGCTCCAAAATCTGCCGCCGCTTTTGGCGCGTTTCGTCAAAACTGCCGTCAAAACGCTCGACCGCCTTTTCCGCCGCCGCAACCAATACATCAACTTGCGGATTGTCGTCGCGGCGTTTGCGGATTTCGTTCAAACGGTGGCGCATTTCCCGCACCAGCGCGGCGCGGCGTTTCGGATGCTCCAGCAAATCATCAACCAGATACGGATTGCGTACGACCACCCAAATATCGCCCAACACTTCAAACAACATCCGCGCCGAACGCCCCGTCCTGCGCTGTCCGCGCAAGTCCTGCAAAATTTGCCACGCCTCGTCGCCCAACAGGCGGATGACGATTTCGCGGTCGGTGTAGGAAGTATAGTTGTAGGGAATTTCCCGAATACGCTGCGGGGCGGTAGTCGTGGTCATGGTAGCGGTGTGTCCGTATGATTATTGGTACGGCGAAACTGCGGAAAGCTGCTGCATGATTTCGCTGCGTTTTTAGAAAAAAGGTCGTCTGAAAGCGCAGCTTCAACGAAGTTATAGTGGATTAAATTTAAATCAGAACAAGGCGACGAAGCTGCAGACAGTACAGATAGTACGGCAAGGCGAGGCAACGCCGTACTGGTTTAAAGTTAATCCACTATAAAACGATTTTCGAGCCAATCAGACAACTTGGTAGAAAGTGTTAATGTAGTTTAAATTTCGATGTTTTTCAACGTCGAAGGCGAAAAATGTTTCAATAGGAATGATTTTTAAAAAGGCGGATATTGTTGACAATTTTACCGCAAACAAAATTTTCAGACGACCTTGGACGCCGGCGCGCTTGAGTTTTCCCGTAAAACAGTTATAATGCCAATCTCTTACGGCGGGTCTCCCCGCATGGTAATTCGGAACAACGGGTCAGGGGCGGAAGCCAGCAGCCCACTCTGATGAGCCAGTGCCGGGGGTCTGGCTCGCCACCCTATTAAAAAACACCGAAGATTGATTGGTCTTCGGTGTTTTTGCTTTTGCAGAATTCGGGATGGAAAAAAGGTCGTCTGAAAATTTCAGACGACCTTTTCGTTCATATCGATTTAAGAATCCTCTTTAATCAGCGATTTGGACAATTCCTCCAAAGGCACGCCTTTGGTTTCCGGCATCATCGTCATCACGAAAACGAGCTGCAACACCATCATCGCCGTGAAGCAGACGAATACCCAACCCGCCCCGATGCTGCCGAACAGGAACGGAATGGCGGCGGGAATGGTGGCAAAACTTCTGTTTTCAGCCGGTTTTAGTAACGTGCCATCAGTCAAGACGCGCTTGAGATTTTAGTTGGAAGAATAGAAAGGCGCGGCTTTCTGAAGAGTGATGTTATTGTTGTGAAGCATTTTTTTATAGTGGATTAACTTTAAACCAGTACGGCGTTGCCTCGCCTTAGCTCAAAGAGAACGATTCTCTAAGGTGCTGAAGCACCAAGTGAATCGGTTCCGTACTATTTGTACTGTCTGCGGCTTCGTCACCTTGTCCTGATTTAAAGTTAATCCACTATATTGATAAGAAGCCGGGTCATTATGTTTTAAAACATTTTTACTGACAAGCTGCCATCCATGTCATATTTGATTCTCCACAAAGTTTGCGCTGAAAAGGCAAAAGGTCGTCTGAAAAGGCGGAACTTGGCTTCAATAGGCTTACGATGCCTGTTTTCCAGCCGGATTTCGTTTTCAGACGACCTTTACTTTACCCTTGGGCATTACTACAATGTTTCGATTTCGATGTCCGAAGTAATATAAACAGACTATTTAGGAGAGTGCCATGACCGCCTCGCAATTAATCAGCAGCCTGACCCAAACCGTCGGCGAAAAATACATCATCACCGACCCCGCGAAAACTGAACAATACCGCCAAGGCTACCGTTTCGGCGAGGGTAGGGCATTGGCGGTGGTGCGCCCCGGAACCATTCTGGAAATGTGGAAAATTTTGCAGGCATGTGTTGAAGCAGATGTGATTGTGATTACGCAGGCGGCGAATACCGGTTTGACAGGCGGCTCGACCCCCGATGGCAACGATTACGACCGCGACATCGTGATTGTGAACACCATGCGGATGAACATCATCCAAACCATCAACAACAACGAACAAGTCGTTTGTCTGCCCGGCTCGACCCTGAACCAGCTCGAATTGCTGCTGAAACCTTTGGGGCGCGAACCGCATTCGGTCATTGGCTCTTCATGTATCGGCGCGTCCGTTTTAGGCGGCGTGTGCAATAACTCCGGCGGCGCATTGGTGCAGCGCGGTCCTGCCTACACGGAAATGGCGCTGTTCGCCCAAATCAACGAAGAGGGCAAGCTGGAGCTGGTCAACCATTTGGGGATAGATTTGGGCGACACGCCCGAAGAAATCCTGACCAATCTTCAAGGTCATCATTATCAGAGAAAAGACATCACGCAAGACGCGGGCAAAGGACACGATCACGCCTATTGCGACCATGTCCGCCAAGTGGACGAGCCGACCGCCGCGCGTTTCAACGCTGACCCGGCGCGCCATTACGAAGCGTCCGGTTGCGCAGGCAAACTGATGGTTTTCGCCGTCCGCTTGGACACCTTCCCTCAAGAAAAACAAACCGCCGTGTTCTACATCGGCACCAACGACATCAACGAGCTGACCGACATCCGCCGCGCTGCCTTGGGCGAATTTGAAAGCCTGCCCGTTTCCGGCGAATACATCCATCGCGACGCTTTCGATATTGCCGACGTGTACGGCAAAGATACGTTCTACGTCATCAAAAAATTCGGTACGCACCAACTGCCGAAATTATTTGATTTGAAGGCACGCGTGGATAGATTCGGCAAAAAGGTCAGCTTCCTGCCCAAACATTTTTCCGACAAAGTCATGCAGTTTGTCAGCAAACTCCTGCCCGACCACCTGCCCAAATCCATGCGCGATTACCGCGACAAATACGAACACCACCTGATTCTGAAAATGGGCGGAAAAGGCGTTGATGAAGCGCGCGCGTTTTTGAAAGAATATTTTGCCCACCACGGCGGCGCGTTTTTCGAATGCAACGTCGAAGAAACCCAAGCCGCCATGCTACACCGTTTTGCCGTCGCCTCAGCCGCCATCCGCTACCGCGCCGTGCATGGCGACGAAGTGGAAGATTTGGTCGCACTGGACATCGCCCTGCGCCGCGACGACCATGACTGGTTTGAAAAACTGCCGTCGGAAATCGATAATAAAATCATCCACAAACTCTACTACGGACATTTCATGTGCCACGTTTTCCATCAGGATTACATCATTAAAAAAGGCAACGACTGCATGGCATTGGAACACGAAATGCTTCATCTTTTAGACCAACGCGGCGCGCAATATCCCGCCGAGCACAACGTCGGCCATTTATACGAAGCGAAACCCGCGCTCAAACAGTTCTACCGGAAACTCGACCCGACCAACAGCTTCAATCCGGGCATAGGTAAAACCAGTAAGAAGAAAAACTGGGCTGAATGATAAGGTAGGGATTGTGTCAATGACAAAGGCCGTCTGAAAAACCATATGGAGGTTGAACTGCACCCCAAAAGTTGGACACATCCCCTCCAACTCACAAGGTGCAGTTTTTTTATGAGCAAATATACATTACACTTCAAATACCAAGCCGTACTCCACTACCTGCACATACGC